>CALFSW010000210.1 GCA_937916505.1 uncultured Verrucomicrobiales bacterium
ACTTCCGGATCATGGACATTTCCATCTGATGAAATTCCTTCAGAAGGGTGAAAAAATCGAAAGAAGCCTGTAAGAAGAGGTCATTGTGGCCCGCGTCTTCGACGGGATGGAAGATTTTGTGCTTGGAAGGAGAGAGTTCGAAGAGCTTTTTCCCATGTTCGAAGGGGATCGTCCGATCATCCTCACCATGGATGACAAGAAGGGGAGAATCGAATTTCTTGATCGTATTTAAGTTTGGAAAACGGTCGCCGGGGAAGATCGGAATTTTGGTGACGGTACGAAAGGCGCTGAGGAAAGGAGAAATGAGAACGACAGCACGATGATCTTCCTTGGAGGCAAGCCAGCAGGTGGGGCCGGAGCCCACGGACTGGCCGACCAGGATGATGTCTTTCGGCGCGATTCCCAGATCATCGGTGAGGTGGTCGAAGGTCATCCGGATGGCGCGGTAGCATCCCTCTTCGGAGGTCGTGCCTCCGCTTTCTCCGTATCCGGGGTAATCGTATGAGATCACACTGTAACCAAGACGGCTCAAGTTGATGAGAGCAGGACGGAGAGATTCAAGGTTCTGCGCGTTGCCGTGTGACCAAAGAAGGGTCGGTTTGGTTGGCCCGGCGGATCTTTCGAAGGCCCCCCGTTGGTGATAGATGGCGATGGCATCCCGGCCCTCGCCAAGGGTTTTGAAATGAGAGCGGTCCTCGCAATAGGGGGTGCCGGGCGGTTGGAAGATCAGTCTGTCGGCGAAGAACCAGGCAAAAAGAGCGAGAAGGAGGTAAACCCACGCAATGGTCTGGAAAGGCCGTTTCCACGACCACTCTCCAACGAGGATTTTCTTCCAATTCATTGACAGAGTATGCCTCAATTATGGAGAGGGTCGAGTGAACTGATTGGACAAGGGAAGATGGATTGGCCATGCTCTCAAATCATGACTCGGCGTTCATTTGTTCGTAGCTCGGCTGCTTTTACGGCGGCACCATTTATCGCAAGCTCTCGTTCTCTTGGGGCGAATTACGGTGAGTTTGGAGATTTTAAGAAGCGGGTCGCCCTGATTGGCTCGGGCTGGTATGGAAAACTGGATCTTTTGAGGTTGGTACAGGTCGCTCCGATCGAGGTGGTGGGGCTTTGCGATGCAGATTCGAAAATGCTGGGGGCGGCGGCTGATTTGGTGGCGACGAGACAGCTTTCGAAGAAGCGCCCGCCGACTTTTAAGAGCTATCAAGAGCTTTTGGATCAGGAGAAGCCGGACATTGTTCTGATTGATACCCCGGATCATTGGCATGCTTTGCCGGCGATGGCCGCGATTGAGTCAGGGGCCGATCTTTATTTGCAGAAGCCGGTGTCGGTGGACATTGCGGAAGGGCAGGCGATTTTGGATGCTGCCCGGAAGAAGGGGAGTGTGGTGCAGGTTGGAACGCAGCGTCGTTCAACGCCGCATTTGCAGGATGCCAAGAAGCAGGTCGTGGATGCGGGGTTGCTGGGTGACATCGGCCATGCCGAGATTTGTTGCTACTATCATATGAGGACCCGGACTCCTTTGGAAAAGGCCTTGGCACCGGTGCCGGAGCATCTGGATTGGGATCTGTGGACGGGACCTGCTCCAATGCGCCCCTACAATACGGTGGCGCATCCGCGCGGTTGGCGATCGTTCAAAGAGTATGGCAATGGCATCGTGGGTGACATGTGCATTCACATGCTCGATGCTGTTCGTTGGATACTGGGTTTGGGGGAGGTGGAGCGGGTGTCATCGAGCGGGGGGATCTATGTCGATACCAGGAGTGTCGCGAATATTCCCGACACCCAAACGGCGACGTTCTCCTTTGACGATCTTGAGGTGGTTTGGAATCACCGGACTTGGGGCGATGCGCCTGATCCGGAATACCCGTGGGCGTTTTTTCTCTATGGTGAGAAGGGGACTTTGAAAGCAGATGTCCACAAGTGGGAGTTCATTCCTCGCCGTGGTGGGAAAAAATTGAGTGGAAAGGTGACTTTGGAGTTGGATCAATATCCGGAAGACGAGACGGAGGAGGGCATTGAAAAACATGTGGTGCCGGCGGTTCGGGCCCACATGCGGGATCTCCTTTCGAAAATTGAGGACCGGGGACGTCCGATTGCTGATATTGAGGAAGGGTATCGTTCCACTTCGGCGTGCATCCTTGCGAATATGTCGCAGGAGCTGGGGCGGTCACTTGAATGGGATGGGAAGAACCGCAAAATCAAGGGTGATGATGAAGCGAATCGGCGTCTCGCCCGGCCATACCGGGAGGGATACACGCATCCCTCGCTGGCATGAAGAAACGAAAAAAGCGGAAGTCCTGAGACTACCGCTTTTTGGTTCAATGAGGGGCTCGAGTCGGGGATCCCTACTTGGTTTCGGGAGCTTCCTTTTTATTATCGAGGACTTTGTCAACGAGGCCGAAAGCGACGGATTCCTCGGCGGACATGTAGTTGTCACGGTCCGAGGCAGTCTCGAGTTCCTTGGAGGTCTTGCCGCAGTGGTGGGCGAGAATTTCGTTGAGGCGCCGCTTGAGGCTATACATGAATTCAACGGTCCGCTCGACATCTGCTGCCGTTCCCTGTGCTCCGCCGCTGACCTGGTGGATCATGACGTGGGAGTTTGGAAGAGCGAAGCGCTTGCCCTTGGTGCCGGCGGTCAGGAGGACCGAGCCCATGGAGGCGCAGATGCCGATGCAGTAGGTGTTCACATCGCAAGTGAGGAACTGCATGGTGTCGTAGATCGCAAGACCTGCGGTCACGGATCCGCCCGGGGAGTTGATGTAGATGTGGATGTCCTTTTTGGGATCCTGCATCTGGAGGAAGAGCATCTGGGCGATGACGGAGTTTGCCACGCCGTCATCGATGCCGGTTCCGATGAAAATGATGCGGTCCTTGAGGAGGCGCGAGTAAATGTCAAAAGCACGTTCGCCACGGCCATCCGATTCGATGACGGTGGGAATATAATAGTTGTTCTGCGGAGTGGAATCTCCGGATTGAGAGGTGGGGATCATGAATTAATTTTCTTCAGTTTCAGGTTCAACCTCTGTGACGTTCGCGTGCTCGACCAGAAAGTCAATGGCCTTACTGAAGAGCATGTTTTGACGGATGTTTCCAAGTTGTCCGTCTTTCTGAAGCTCCTTCATGTAGCCTTTGACAGGCTTTTTGGCCTGCTTGGCCATCACGGTGACCCGCTGAAGCATTTCGCTGTTCTCCACTTTCAATCCTTCCGTCTCGGCGATTTCGGTCAGGAGGAAGTTGGTCTTGAGACTGTTTTTGGCGCGGAGCTGGGCTTCCTCGAAAAGTCCGGCTTGGCGCTCTTCGACTTCTTCCTCACTCATGCCTGCTTCAAGTCCTTCGCGGACCATGGCATCGGCTTGTCCCTGGGTCTCGGACTGAAGAAATTCCTCGGGAACGTCGAAGTCGGTCAGCTCGTTGAGCTTGGCGAGCACACTGTTGATTTTGACCTCTTCAAGCTGACGTTTCTGGCGCAGGTCGAGATCGTCACGGATGAGTGTCTTAATATCGTCGAGTGATTTTCCAGCCTCGATTTTTTCGGCAAATTCATCGTCGAGTTCGGGAAGGCTTTCGGTTTTCAATCCGGTCACGGTCACGGCGAAAACAGCTTCCATTCCCCGGATGGACTCGATGGGGAAATCGTCGGGAAGGGTGACGGTGATCTCCTTCTCATCATTCGCCTTGGTGCCAACGAGAGCATCGGTGAAGCCAGGGAAGAAAGCTTCTTCTTCAATACGAATCCAGTAGCCCTCGTTTGAAGCAAGAGGCTTGGCTTGTTCGCCGCCCACTTCGTCGAGAGGCTTGCCGTCGATCGTTGCGGTGTAGTCGATGATGGCGAGGTCGCCTTGCCCGGCAGCGCGGTCGGTGATGTCCTCGTAGTCGGCAAATCGCTGACGGAGTTGCTCGAGGTTTTGGTCAACCGTTTCGTCGGTGATTTCGGATTTGGGGACTTCGATTTCGAGGCCCTTGTATTCAGGGAGAGTGATTTCGGGAGCGGTGATGATTTCGGCTTCGAAGGTGAAGGATCCATCGGCTTGATGGGTGACGTTCTCAGGATTTTTGACGCTAAGGACTTTGAGGTCGTTGTGTTCCTTGAGTGCTTCCTGAAAGCTGTTCTGAATCAGGCGGGATTCGACTTCCTGGGTGATGTCCGAGCCATGGGCTTTCTCGATGACCGATTTGGGGGCTTTGCCGGGACGAAAGCCCGGAATACGGGCTTGAGTCACGAAGGCTTTAATAACCTTGTTGCGCTCTTCGGTGACTTTTTCTGCGGGGACCTCAACGCTTATGGCGGCGAGGCACTGTTCTTTTTTCTCCAGGCGGATATTCATGGCGGCGTAGGATCTGCGATTGTCGCGGGGGCGAGAAGCTAGTGAGGAAGTGCGGGGAGGTCAAGGGAGGGAACGGGGGATTTTTTTTTAAAATCCGAACGTCGAAAGTGAGCAAGTGGCGATTCATTGAACTTGACGTGAGCGGCTTCCAGCGGCGTAATCGCATGAGTCAAAAGACGTGTTTCAGCTTATGCGATATTCCTTTACCCCAAAACAATCTCTCCAGGCGTTTACGCTCGGTATTCTCCTCGCTGGTCCGGTGATGGTGGAAACGACTCACGCGCAAGGATTCCTGCTTGAGGCCGAACAATTCGACGGCAAGACTGTGATCTCCGTTGACATCCGCTATCGCGGAGCCAAGACGGTCAATGAGGCCCGCTTGCGGACACACATGGCGGTTGCTCCCGGTAAGAAGTATTCCCAGACCGTGCTCGATGGAGACATCAAAACACTTTACGCGAGTGGCTTGGTGGACGACGTTCAGTTTTTCGCGGAGGACGTGGCGGGAGGAGTGAAGGTGATCGCGGAAGTGGTGACCCGTCCGCTCATTAGCGGTCTCGGATTTGATGGGAACTCGACCTTCTCGGATAAGAAGCTCGCGAAAGAGACCAAGCTCGGAGTCGGGCAGGTTCTGAGTGATGCGGAGATCATCAAGGCCCGCCGGAATATTGAAAAGCTATACGAAGGGTACGGGTATCCCGATGTCTCGGTGACGCACCGATTGCAAGCGAGCAGCCGTGCGGGTTATGCCGAGCTGATCTTTATCGTTGGCGAAGGTGATAAAAGTGAAGTCTTTCGGATCCGCTTTGAAGGAAACAACACCCTTAAGGATGCGGATCTTCGCAAGGAAATGGACACCAAGGAAAAGGGTTGGTTTTCATGGTTCACCAAGTCCGGACGCATCAACACCGTGGCCTTGGATGAGGACATCGCCAAAGTGGAGGACTACTACAAGAGCAAGGGGTTTTGGCGCGCCAGAGTGGGGACGCCAAAAAGAGTGCCACGGAAGGGAGACGGAGTTGATCTTGTCATTCCGGTCAACGAAGGCCCCAAGTATGTCGTCAATTCGATCGGATTTCCAAATATCAAGGTCTTTAGCCGCGAGGAACTGCTGCCCGCTCTGAGTCTGGTCGGCAACATGCCCTATTCATCCAAAAAGATGAGCGATGACATCCGCATGATCCGGAGTTACTACGGATCCCGGGGATATGCCGATGTCTCGGTTGTTCCCGATGTTCGCGAGGCCGCCGGTTCGAAGGTGAATATTTTCTACCGGATCACCCCGGGTTCCCGTAAAAAAGTGGGAAGGGTGAACATTCAGGGGAATACCAAGAGCCAGGAAAAAGTGATTCGCCGCGAGGTGCCAATGCGCCCGGGTGAAAACTTCAACTCTGTGGATATTGATACCACCAAGCGTCGTCTCCAGAATTTGAATTACTTCGACGATGTTCAGATCACGAGTTCGAACAGCGCGCGCGCGGGATATCGTGATTTGAACATTCTGGTGAACGAGAAGGAGACAGGCTCGGTTAACTTTGGATTGGGATTTAGCTCGATCGATAACATCATTGGTTTCGTCAATCTGGAACAAAACAACTTCGATATTACCAACTGGGGTCGTTTCACCGGCGGTGGTCAGCGTTTCAGCGTGAGTCTCAAGGCTGGTTCCGAGCGGAAAGATTTCCGTCTCTCGCTTGTGGAACCTTGGTTCCTGGGTCAGAAGCTGTCACTTGGAACAGAGCTCTACTATCGCGACCTCCTCTACCTGAGTGAGGAGTATGACCAGACAAATATTGGTGGTTCGGTTTTCCTTCGAAAGCCGGTTGGTCGCAAGGCTTATTTGAAAGGGGAATATCGTTTGGAGTCCATTGATGTGGATGCCGAGAGCGGCACTTCACCTGCCTTTTTGGCGGAGGATGGCAAATATCTTCGCAGCGCCCTTTCGCTGAATTACGTTTACGACAGCCGTGATAGCAACAAGCTGCCAAGGAGAGGTCACAAGGTTGACCTTGGCGTGACTGTTGCCGGTGGGTTCCTGGGAGGCGACGTTGATGCTTATACTGTTGCAGGGACCGGAACCAAGCACTGGAACCTGCCCTGGGACACTATTCTGACGGCTCGCGGATCGTTCGCAGTTGTCGATGCGTTTGGCGGCGATGGAAATGTTCCCATCTTCGAACGGCAATTCCTCGGTGGCTCCCGTGATTTGCGCGGATTCGAGTTCCGTGACATTGGTCCTCGTGATCCTGTCACCAATGAGGTTCTCGGTGGTGGGACCAGCATGTTTGGCTCTCTTGAGCTCACCTTCCCGATTTTTGAGCGTGTTCGGGGAGCCGTTTTCTATGACATGGGCTTTGTGAACCAGGACTCATGGGACTTCAGCGGCAGCGACATGGCGAGCGATGTTGGAATGGGTCTCCGCCTTGACCTTCCGATTGGTCCTCTTGCCGTGGACTATGCCATTCCTCTGCAGTCTCCCGATGACGAGGCTGATAACGGCGGGCAGTTTAACTTTTACCTGAACTACCAGTTCTAGGAAACACCCGCTGACTCAAAATCTGAAGCGCGTCTCTGGAAACAGGGACGCGCTTTTTCCTGGGAGGGTGGTTACCGGTTTAGGAAATTTTTGAGAAGATCGAGGCCCGCGTGCTGGCTCTTCTCGGGGTGGAACTGGGTGGCGAGGAGATTTCCTTTTTCGATCGCGGCGCAGAATTCTTCCTGGCCGTATTCGCAGGTCGCCGAGATCACTTCGGAATCGACCTCGGCGGGATAATAAGAGTGGACGAAGTAGAAGTAGGGTTTGTCTTCGAAGCCTTTCCAGAATGGCGAATCAGGAACTTTGAGATTCACGGCGTTCCAACCCATGTGGGGGACTTTGACCTCGTTGCTGGTGAAACGTTTTACGGTTCCGTTGACGACTCCAAGTCCGGCGGTGCCGGGTGATTCCTCACTGGCATCAAAAAGAAGTTGGTATCCTACGCAAATTCCAAAGTAGGGCTTGCCTGAAGAGATCCACTCGCGAAGCGGGTCGGCGAGCTGAAGTCGTCGAAGGCTTTCCATACAATCGCCGAAGGCTCCCTGTCCCGGGAAGATGAGGTGGGTGAGATCAGCCAGTTCTTCGGGTTTTGTAATGAGAACCGGATCGTGCCCGAGAGCGCGACAGGCATTGATCACGCTGCGAAGATTCCCGCGGCCGTAGTCAATCATTCCGAGTTTCATGATCACTCAGAGGACTTCCTTGGTGGATGGGATGCCTTCACGACGGGGGTCGTTTTCCGAAGCAGTACGGAGAGCGACGGCCACGGATTTAAAGATGGACTCGGCAATGTGGTGGCCGTCCCGGCCGTAGAGCACTTCGATGTGGAGGTTACACCGGAGGTTGGAGGCGAGGGCGCGGCAGAATTCCTCCACAAGAGTGAAAGGGAAGTTTTGAGCATCGGGAGTGTTGTCGGCGCAACGTAGTTCAAGCTGGGGGCGGTTGCTCAGGTCGATGACCGTTCGGCAAAGGGTTTCGTCCATGGGAACATAGGCGTGTCCGTAACGACGAATGCCCGATTTGTCGCCGAGGGCTTCCTTGAGGCATTCTCCGAGGACGATTCCGGTGTCCTCAACGGTGTGGTGAAAGTCAACCTCGATATCGCCATCAACCTCAAGCTGCAGATCAATGAGCGAGTGCCGTGAAAACAAAGTCAGCATGTGATCAAAGAAGGGGATCCCGGTGGCAATATCCGAACGACCGTCGCCATCGAGATCGAGGCTGAGCTTGATTCGGGTTTCCGCGGTGTTGCGTTGCTGGGATGCTGTTCGCGCGCTCATATTATCGGCTGGTGAAAGTGACGGGATTCCTCCGAAGGGCAAGATTGATTACTCACTGCCATTGTCTGAAATGATCTGGTTCAAGAGTTTGACGAGTTCAGTCGCCCCGGTGGCGTTGCCAAGGATTTGCTGCCCCCGGACCAGGGCGACTGCGGGAGTGTCTGATGATGCGGAAGTCGGAATTTCAGGCAGGGGCGCAAGATCCACCGATCCTTTGAGAGGTCGGATGGTGAGGTAGGGGAGGTGTTTTGGCGAATTTAGGATTGCGAGTAGTTCTTTGCCGGCGGTGCTGGCGGCATCGCCATGGAGGACCGCAATCAGTGGTTCCTGCCCAAGAGCGCATGAGGCAAGGAAGTCGGTGTGATTGACGGTGGATCTCTCTACCATGGGGGCGATGATCTTGCTGTGAAGGTTCGACATTTTGCGATATTTGTCGTCGCCGGTGACCGCAAAGATCCGATTGAGAACATGGTCCAGAATTCCGATGGAGGACTCTCCGAAAATCATGGAGATACTATGCTGTCGGATGGGGATGACTCGTTCTCCGGAGATTGATTCGGCAAGCAGGCCATTTTCCGATTCGAGTTTGACCATCGCTTCGTCAAGGATCCCACGGGAAGTTTTGAGCCACTTTTCGTCGAGAGTCTGTTGATAGAGATAAAAGAAAGCGAGGCTTGTAGCAGCGTAGTCGGAGCATCGGGCCTGGAGAAATGTGATATTGGAGGGGTGGTGGGAGAGGCCCTTGTCAGCATCGTTGAATTCTTTGAGAATACGCTCGGCTGTTGCTGTTGCGGTGGCGAGATCATTGGGCTTTTGGGAATACGCGGAGCGGGCGATTTGGGCCTTTAGAATTAAGGCGACGTCGGTGAGAGCTGGGACTGTTTCCTCGATGGTTTTGGTGCTCTCCGAGCGATGGTCGAGGAGTTTTCTTTGGATGGAAGAGAGGGCTTCCGTGATCTCGGTTTCGGACATTTGCAGCTTGGATGCGATTTCCGAAATGGGCACTCGTCGCGTGAGAGTGTTCTTCTCGTAGAAGTTTCCAAGGGGGTCAACGGCTGCGGGGATATTTCCTGATTTTTCGAGCGAGTAGGCGGAGGTCGCGACCGAAATTTCCTCAGGAGTCAGGACTTTCTCCAGTGTTTCGAAATCCCAAAAGAATTTTCCAGGGGCATCCTGATCGCCGACAGGTGACAGGCAGATCGTGGATCGGGCCACCCAGTTGTTTTCGATTTTGTCGAGTAGGGCGAGGCCTTCGGCGATGAATTCATCTTCCTGGAGGATCGTGCCAACCGTAAGCAACATGGAGGCGACACGGGCCTGGGATGAGATGTTCTTGGAAAAGGAGGGGAGGGACCAATCAGTGGTGCGCCGGGCATAGAAATAGGAACCATCCAGATGGTCCTTAATGGCACCGTCGATCAATTCTCTGGTGACTTCCCGTGCGGCTCGCCGACAGTGCTGCCGGACTTCCCCGGTGAATTGCTTTGAATTGGAGCCAAGGGCCAGGAGCGTCAGGCTGTTGGTCGGGATGAGGCCGCCGATATAATCGAGGTCCTTGTCGCCGAAGCTATAGAGGGCGCTCATTTTCCGGGTGTTTCGTCGGAAAAGTTCATTCCTTTCCTCCGGGATTTGAAGCTCGTTAAGAGGGAAGTCGAATCTTCGCTGGCGCGCTTCATTGTCAGATCGGCTGTTCTCTACGGCATACTGGGACGATTGACTCCAAATATCTTTGACCATGGCGGAGGCGTTGTTGATCATAATTTCCAATTCTCTTCCGGAGAGGTCTCCGATGGGGATCCATGCCAAAGGGGATCCTTCGTGGCTGAGCCAGATGATCATGGGGAAAGCCGTTGCCTGCTGGATTTCGTTGGAAAGATGGTATCCCAGCGAACCAATCTCAGGAAATGAATGGATGTCGACTACTGTGCAGACTGATTGGCTGACGATGAGCTCTCTTAGGGTTTCGGACTTGGCGATTTCCTCCGCCACGGATCGGGATGATCCTCCCAGCGAGCTCCCGACAAATGCGAAAATGGGACTCTGGGTTTGTTTGGACTTTTCGAGGAGGGTCTGGTCCCATTTTTGCCAGGGGATCGGATCCTTGGCGAAGGATTTTGAATAGTCCGTGCGCGAATCGGCCATCTCATTCTTGAGTGTCCCAAGGGTCAGAGAAATTTCGGATCCGCTGAAGTAGTCGTCCTTTTCAAAGCGTTCCTTTCTGTTGTTTTTTGGAGGATCCCCGCAGGAACAGAGGAGGCATGACGCGGAGAGAAGGGCGAAGCAAGAGGTTGAAATGCGCATTTTGGAGTGATGATCTTGAGGAATCTTAAGAAATTTGGTGGAAATGACCAGACAAAGGCTGTTTGAAATGCTTTCCTTCCCAAGGCTCATTCTGAGCAATAATTCTGCAAGCATCCAGTCTCCACAACCTGTGATCACTCTCGCTATCACCAGTCAGAAGGGCGGCGTCGGAAAGACGACTCTCGCGATTAATCTTGCCCACGCATTTGCCCGAAGTGGTCGGCGGACTCTTTTGGTTGACTCCGACCCCCAGGGTTCGGTGGGGCTGTCACTCACACGTCAATCCCGTCATCTGTCCGGGTTTTACGATATGTTGGGCAATCCTTCCGTGAGTGCTGAGAAGATTATTGTTCCGACCCGTCTGCCGACCCTGAGTTTGGTCGCTTCGGGGCATAGCAGTGCCTACGAATTGGGAGGAGGATCGATGGGGGTGACCTTGCATCGTGTTCGTTGTTTTTTGTCAGAAGTTGAGGCGTTAAATTACGATGTTTGCATCATTGATACCGCCGCAGGACTTTTTGGGGCCACCGCGGACGTGCTGAGTGCGGCTACAGGCGTGATCGTTCCCCAGCAAGCCGAGCCTCTGGGAGTGCGGTCGGTTCCGAAGATGCTGGAAGCATTGGCACGGATGCGGGTGGTCAATCCCCAGCTTCAGGTTCTTGGTGTGGTTCTGACGATGGTGAAAAAGGAACTTCCCGAGAGTCTTGAATCAGCAGATGCCCTTCGGAATCTTCTGCCGCCCGAGATGGTGATGCAGACGGTGATTCCCCGTGATGATCTCTTTATTAAAGCCAGCGCCCGAGGACTGCCCGTTGGGGTTATGGAGGATGGGGCCGGGGCCTTAGCCATTTTTGAAAGCCTCCGAACCGAGTTGGAGCGCCGGATTGTTCCCCCAAATCCCCAGAGAATTGATTATGCAAAGTGAAGCAGTGAATCAATGGCTCGATGCCGATCAAGTCAGGGCCCTTGCCGAGAGTCTCCTCGCTCCGGGACCTCCTCTTGATCCTCTTCCCAACGAATCCATGTATGGGAAGAGTTTCGAGGGCTTTGCCGCAGTCTCGCCAGCAGAAGAGACTTCAACAAAAGCGCGTCAAATTCCCTCGGAACCGCAAACCCGGGCCGCATCCGCCGGAATAATTTCTGAAAACCCGAAATCGACAGCGCCTGCACCCGCAGCAAGTCCTGCGGTCGAGAGGAAGCCGGATCCGACCCCTGTGGCAAAGCCGGAGGTCCGGCCGGAGCCAGCGCCTGTTGCGCCGCCCCAGTCCCAGGTGGCCCGCACGCCTGTTGCGCCGCCCCAGCCCCAGGTGGCCCGCACGCCTGTTGCTCCGCCTCAGTCCCAGGTGGCCCGCACGCCTGTTGCGCCGCCCCAGCCCCAGGTGGCCCACACCCCTGTTGCGCCGCCCCAGCCCCAGGTGGCCCGCACCCCTGTTGCGCCGCCCCAGCCTCAGGAGGTCCGCACCCCTGTGGTGTTTCAACCTCTGAACGTTCCCGGGACGGTAGAAAAAGAAGAACTGCCTCGGGTTGCGGCCCAGGCGCAAGCTCCTTCGCCCGTCCGGGAATCCCAACCGGTCTTACCCCGACCGATTAAAATGACGCCGACTCGTCGTGCGGAGGTTGTTCCGACGAGGCCCCAACGGCCAGATCCGGCAATTGTTGCTGCCGTGCAATCGCCATTCAAGATTACCAAGGATCAAACTGTCCGAGAAAAGCCGGTTCAACCGGAAGGGTTTCGCCCTCTGCCTCTTTCGACCCGCTTGCAGGCGTTTGGAGCTTGGTTGAAGGAGCAAATTCCCACTGAGGCTTACTTTATCTGTGACCGGAATGGCGAAATCGTGGTCGATGAAGTTGGGAGTGAAAAGTTGGTCAAAGTGGCCCGCACTCTCGCGCATGCTTCCAGTAGTGCCGGACGAGAGGTTGGAGACGATGAAAATTTGGGTTCCCTCCATGTTAAGATTGGACCCGACCGCGTGATGGAGGTGGTGCCTCGACATTCCCACTTTGGCCTCGTCGTTCTGGGGTTGATTGTTCCACGTCCGCTTTCCCGGGAAGCAGTGGGATCTGTTTCCAGAGCGTTAGGCACCGCCCTGGCGGACCAATCATCTCCGGGTCAGTGATCGGTGAAGCAGATAAGTTGCCGGTATAAGAAACGCCAGTGACAGGCACATCAATATGATCCGGCAGTACCACTGGGTGCTCATCGTGAAGCCAAGAAAGGTTTTTTGTTTGGCCAGGAAAATATGAGGCTCGTCTGTTCGCCGGCCATCGAGGCGTGATGTCTCGGCCAGCTCGACCATGTTCTCCACTCGCTCATTGACGAAGAATTGTGAAATGGGGCGAACGTCCTCTTCGAGGTCAATTTCGATTCCGGCTTCTTCTTCATTTTGAATTCGCTGAAGTTCTGCAAGAGGGTCTTTGAGGATACGTTTCGCATCGGTGAGATCTCCCGCCACGGCAGCGAAGAGGATTCGTAGCTTTTCGCCTCCGTCCTGGAGTTCCTTCTGTTCCGATGGGGAGAGGTTTTTTAGCCCCTTCAGCTTATCGATCTGTTTTTGCAGTGGTCGGCGAACCAATTCGAAACGATTCCCGGTGGCTTGTCCAACAATGGATCCTTCGAAGGCGTAGCGGAGCGGCATGATGGTGGAGGGCACGGGCTCGCCGCCTTCGTTCCGACCATCATCACCTCCAACAAAAAGACCACGGTTCATCTCCGAAAATGGAATGAGGGCTCCTGCGAGAAGAATCTGGGGGACGAGGATCAGGGGAATGGCTCCAAGGGCAGTCCTTTCAGAGCGGGCCATGACCGAGATGAGGAGGGCAAGGGCGGTTCCACAACAACCGGTGAGGATCATCCAACCGAGATGAATCCAGAAGACGTCGTGGAGATTCAAGGAGGCATGGGCCACTGCGATGAAAATTGCCGACTGGGCGGACACCATCGCAGTGAGTACGATGAATTTGGCGCCGAGGTAAAGAATCGGGTGGGGGCGGCAGTTGCGTTCCCGGCGCAGGACAGGGCGGTCGCGCAGGACCTCGGTGGCGCTGTTGGTCAGGCCAAAAAACATGGCCACCGTGACGGCCAAAAAGAGATAGGAGGGCAGGTGTAAAGCCGAATGAAATTGGTAGCTGCCTTCAGCCGAGGCGCGCAGGGTCAGTCCGATTAAGGCGGCGAGAAGGGGCGCCTCAAGGAGAGTCGAATAAAAGGTGCCACGGTGTCGGAGTTTTGATTTGGCCGACCGCGCAAGGTGGGTTTTAAAAATCATCCACTTTTGTCTCCGGCCATGAGCCGGAGGCTCCGGAGCGGGGACCTGGTCGTCGGCGGTGGGGACATCCGGTCCTCCCGTCGCTTGATTGGACTGGTTGAGCCGAAGGTGCGCCATGATTCGGCGGTTTTCAAAGCGTTCCTGCCAGAAGTCGGGCGGGAAACGGCGCTTGGTCTTTGCCGAGGTTTGAAGTTGGAGCATGGGTGCCTCCAGGACATCAAAGACAAAATCAGCCCCTTGATAATTTGATTCGTCTGGTTGGGAAAGTTCAAGATCGAGGGAGGCTTCCTTGAAGTAATCCACCATATCCCTGGGTGGCCCAAAAAAGGCCATTTTTCCTCCCCGGTCTAGAAAGAGGACGAGATCGAAAGCTTCCAGCACTTTTTCACTCGGGCGGTGCAGCGAAGTGACCACGATTTTGTCCTGAGCGAAGCCGTGAAGAGCATCGACGACACGTTCCGCATCCTTCGAAGAAAGTCCGGAGATTGGTTCGTCGAAAAGGAAAATTTCTCCTCCGCCAATCAAATCGAGACCGGCGTTGAGGCGCGAACGTTCGCCTCCACTCAAACTCTTGGAGTCAGGGCTGCCGACACGTCTCTCTCCAATGCGATCCAGGCCAAGTTCTCCGAAAAGGAAGTTCACCCTTTTCTGAATTGCTCCTTCAGAAAGGTGGGGGCGCCTGATTGCGGCGGCATGGGCGAGATGCTCACGGGCGGTGAGTTGCTCGCTCAAGGCCTCCTCCTGTGGCATGAACGAGATCAGCGGAGAGAGGCGACGTTGCCTTTCGTAGAGAGACAACCCGTTGAGCCGGACGTGCCCGCTTTTGGGCTTGCGTTGTCCGGCGAGAATTTCCAGCAGGGTGCTTTTGCCGCTTCCACTGGGTCCGATGATGCACATCATTTGCCCCCGCTCGAGTTGGAAAGAAAGACTATCGATGTCCTTCCCTCCCTTCCAAAAACTGTGGTTCAGATTTTCTATTTGAAGGTGGCGAACAAGGTTGCGTTCTTCGTCGAGGATGTTGTCCGAAAACCGGCAGCGCAGGGCCTGTCTGCTGCTCAAACGAATGATTGAGCCATCGGGAAGTGCTTCGCTTTTTACCGGAAGGCCATTGGCAAGGATGGTCTGGGTGGATTCGATGATTTCGATTTCTCCTAATCCGGTGGTTGGGTCGAAATCGAGATCGAGGACAAATCTCCCTGCCAATCCGGGCGTGACCAAAAGACTGTCACCGGAGAGTTGGGTTGGGTCATTGGATACCCTCACCTTACGTCGTCCGGCCGGGAGGACAAAGCGTTGGCCTGTTTGCTGGGTGAGACGCCGAAGTGACTCGAGTGGAAGAGGGTCTTTTTTCCCAACGTGAATGAGATCGTGGTAATCGCATTGATATTCGTTTCCAACTGCCAGCGGCTCACGATCACTGTCGGCGAGAGTTCCTTCCTTAAGAGGGGTGAGATGAACCCGGTGGCCGAAGGCCAATTTTGCGATGGCCAGCCTGGATTTACTTCTGCTTAGAGTCAGCTCGCCGTTGTCCTCCACCAAAAAGAGCGCGGGGGAGATCCCTTTTTCTTCCGCTTGAAGAAAGAAGGCGAGGTCATTGTAGCTAAGCCGCCATCCTCCGGCGAGGATCTCATCGGAAGGCCGGATTTGGAGAAGTCTCCCCGGCGCCAGTTGGTGTCCGCGCACCCAAAGAGGTTTTTCATGAAGATTGCGGACAAGAATCAACCCTCCAGCCTGGTAGCAACGAAAGCGGGCAGGCTCGTTGTTTTCACTCAGGCGGACTTCATTGGGAGGTCCACAGCCGAAGTCGACTCTGGTGAGGCGGTCGGTTTTTTCGGCGTCGATTGAACTCAGTTCACGGATGACCGCCTCGCTGAGTCGCTTCGTCCCGATCGATTGCATCACGTCGGAGAAACGCTCTCTTTCTTCGGGGACGTCGCCTCCCGCCAGGATGACGGAGTAGAGTTGCAAGGCAAAAGCGGCTTTGTGTTCAGCTGGCAGATTTTTTTTCAGGTATCGCAGGTCCGGGGCGATCGGTTGGGGGCGGGCAACGGCAGATTCAAGCTTCCGGCCCAGAATGCCGTGATCAACATTTGGAAAGATATTCCGGGCAAAATCGAAGACGATCTCAAGCTCCCGGTTCGAGGCCTGACCATCATGAATAATGAATGATGCGAAGACTTGCGAAAGAGCTCCGGCGGTGCGCTCATGTCTCGCGTCAAGCGAATCCCGAAACAGGAGATGCTTGGCTCTGGAGAGATTTCGGAAGAGACCCATGGTGAACGTTCTTGTTATAGTCGTGACCTGTCTCGAACACAAGAGGGTCATCAAGACATTGCCTTCGTTCGGCAAGTGGTCATTCTGCCGCCCGATGAAACGTCTTGTTTTGGTTTTACCAATCCTCGCAGTCCTGGCCGGCGTCGGTATGGTCGGATGCGGAGTATTGTCCAAGGAGCATCGGGCGATGCATTCTGCCTCTCATATTGCGGTTTGGCTCAAAAATTGTTCCCGTATCAGTTGGTTGCCACGTCAGATGAGTGGTCGATACGATGGCGCGTCTGCCCTCGACAACATCAAGCAGGTTTCCGCCGGGCATGCTGCCAAGAGGAGCTCCTATGGGTCTGCTCCCGGGGGCTATGTTTGGCTTAAACCGCGAATGCTTCGGGCCATGAAGTCGTTGGCCAGAGATGGATACAGCTTTCGTGTCACCTCCATGGCGGGTGCTTCCCACAGCCGCACTTCCCGCCACTACGCAGGAATTGCCTTTGATGTGGATTACATCAACGGATTGAAGGTGGGATATGGAAATCCTTACTGGCGCAAGTTCCTGCAACGCTGCCGTGAACTTGGAGCGACCGAGACCCTCGGACCGGGAGATCGAGGTCACTCGACCCACATTCACGCCGCTTGGCCGCGCTGAGTTCGAGGGTTACTGGTCTTTGCTTTTAAGGTGGATCCGTCCGTCGGGATATGAGCTGATGACCATGCCACCCGGGAGAGTTCCTTTGGCGAATTTCTGAGTCTCGGGATCGTAGTCGAAAGTCGAGGTGGCGGCGGTGCGGTTGGCGACCGACGTTTTTTTCCAACCCGGAGTTTCCAGGAGGGACTTGAGTTCCTTCGAATTTTCCTGGTAATTGTTGACTGTGATTCGCATCGGTTTGTCATGGTTGATCTTGCTGCTCAGAGCAGCGGCGGCAATTCCCGAGGTGAGATCTCCGAGTGATTGCTTTCCGAAGGTCAGCCTGACTTCAACGATATCCTCCTTTGGATTGCTCTTGATTGAAAAATACCGGCTTCCTGTGAGGAGAGGATTGAGTTCGAGGGAGAATTGAGAGCCACTGGAAAAGAGATTGTAGAAGTGACCGCGAGGAAGGTCGAGGCATTGGAGGGGGCCCTTGGGGAAGGAGCTGAAATCTGTCCCGGGCCAGAAAGGAACAAGTCCCGGAGGAATTCCCTCCTGGGTAAATTCACGGTAGTCCAATGGCAGAATAATCGGAGTAATTTTTGGTGTGAGATGCTTCGGGTTGAGCTTCCGGGAGATGACATATTGGATGCCGAAGCCATCGGTTTTGATGAAACTGTCTCCGACCGGGGTGGGAGTCACAGGCTTCTTGTCTTTTCCAGGTAAGCGGATGTATTTTTTTTCAAAGGATTCAGCCCAGGTTCGGTCATCTTTGTTTTCAATGATGATCCGGATTTCAAGCGGATGATCGGCTGAGGCGTGACAGGACAGGAGCAGGCAGTGGATGGTCGCAGTCAAAACTTCTGCCTTGGTGTGAGGGCTGTAAGGTGGAATGTCCCAATCCTTGATGTGAATTTCAACGGGTTCGTAGGGGACATTGCTGCCGTCTGTTGGCTTGACCTGGATCCCGAAGACAGAGGCCAGATTGGCGTTGGACTCGGTGCCTCTTTTCCACTCTTTGGCTCCCCGGAGAAAGGGATGGGAAGCTGAGATCATTCTATGAATCCCGTAATTATAGTTTGCGTAGCAGACGGCCGGGGTGAGAGGGATGCATCCCGATATTGAATCGCCTACGAGATTGGCAGGCTGCAGGATCGTTGTCATCCCGGGGTTGGTGGCCTTGAGCACCTGGCTGAGGAAAAAGATTAAGAAAAAGGAGCGATGATATTTCATGGCGGAAAAATGTCGCCCGTTATTATGCCCCTTCCCGATAGAGAGGCCAAGGAACATTCCGATTCAAGCCGAGGCGCGGCTTCCGATGATGAACCGGCGGATGGTCTTGGGGGTGATCATGAGGGGGCGCCCTCTGAAATTTTTGGCTACGCGGGAGCCAAGGGGAGGTTTGGGTCGATGCCGATACCGAGGTCGTCGGGTTCCCGGTTTTCGGAAGCGAGGAGGGCTGCGAAAGCGATCATGCCGGCATTGTCGGTGGTGAGGGACGACGGCGAGGGTTGGACTTTCATGCCGTTGCTTCCGGCGGCACGGATGAGGGCGTCCTGGAGCGCGCGGTTACAGGCCACTCCACCGGATAAAGTGATGAGCGAGTGTCCGTTTTCGCGAGCCGCTTTGATCGTTTTTTTGAGAAGGGCATCGATGACGGCGGCCTGGAAGGAGGCGCAAATGTCGGCGAGGTGATCCTGAGGATCCGCGAGCTTCTGAAGCTGGTAGAGGACGGCGGTTTTGAGGCCGGAGAAGGAGAAGTTGAAGGGGGCGTCTTTGAGAACGGCGCGGGGGAAGGCGAAGGCTTTGGGGTTGCCGGAGCGCGCGTGTTTTTCGATTTCCGGTCCGCCGGGATAGGGGAGCTGGAGCATGCGTCCGACTTTGTCGAAGGCTTCGCCGGCGGCGTCGTCGATGGTATGACCGATGAGGCGGTAGTCGCCATACCCTTGCACATCGATGAGCATGGTGTGACCGCCGGAAACGATGAGGCCGAGATGGGGGGGGATGCGGCCAAGGTCGAGGAAGGGGGAGAGGAGGTGGCCTTCCATGTGGTTGATTCCAAAGAAGGGCTTGTTGGAAGCTGCGGCGAGTCCTTTGGCATAGGCAAGACCCACGAGTAAGGACGAGGCGAGGCCGGGACCGCGGGTTGCGGCGAAGGCGTCGATGTCATCGAGAGTGACGCCGGCCTCGTCGAGGGCTTGTTGCACGAGGGGGCGGATGCGCTGGGCGTGATTGCGGCACGCGACCTCGGGAACAACACCACCGAATTCGCGATGGATCTCGATCTGCGAAGAAATGAGAGAAGTGAGGAGCCCGGGCTTGCCTTGATTTCGCCGAATGACGGCGACGGCGGTCTCGTCGCAGGAAGATTCGATAGCGAGGATCATGATCTAGGTGGCGGGGGCGATTTTTTGAAGACCAAGGGCAGCCAGAGCGAGGAGGGGGCAAATGATCCAAAAGGCGGGATGGGGAGCAAAGGTAAAGACGAGGAGGTAGTCGACGAGCGGGATGGCTGCAAGAGTGCGGGAGACGAAAGCTCCCACGTCGCGGTTGGCGCGAAGACGTCGCACGATGATCGACAGGACCACGATGAAGAGGACAAGAGGGGGGAGCGCAGTGCCATTATTGGTGAGAAGAAGCGGACCTGAGAAAAATAGGATGGGAGCGCAAAGGCAGAGAATAGGAAGCGTCTTTTGGCTGTCGCTGACGGGATCCTTCGAGGTCTCGGCCCTTGCGGTGAGGGAGATTCCGAGGATGTAAGCGCCCAGTCCGAGGGCCAGAAGGAAGAAAATGGGGAGCTTCTGCCCATCGAGGGCTCCGAATTGCTCCCAAGAGAGCAGGGAGAAGGCCGCTGTCGGGTAGATGAGGGCCCGGGCTCCCGCCATGAAGAAGAAGCTGGCAGGGTGGACCTTGTGCCACCTGGTGTAGGCGAGGATGCAGATGATGATGCCGGCGGCAAAGAGTCCGGCAGGCGGGCTGACGAAGGTGCTGAGCAGAAGTCCGCCACCCATGAGAATGAGAGAGAAGAGGAGGATGGTTTGGCGAGGCCAACGACCGGATGGAATGGGCCGGTCAGGGCGGGTTTTCGTATCAAAGTCGAGATCGTGCCAGTCGTTGAAGAAGCAGCCGCCCAGATAGAGGCAGGAGAGGGCCAGTCCGATGAGGCTCAGACAGATGGGGCAGAGGTGGGCTTGGTCTTTAAAAAGATTCCATCCTACGAGGACACCCAGAAGTCCGTTCGACCAAACAGTGGGGAGGTTTGCGAACCGGCTCATGGCGAGAAGGTCGATGACTTTTTGGCGGGTCATTTGTCCACGAAAGAGAGCAAGGGGGCGTGGACTTGGGAAGTCTAATCGGTGTCAGGGTTTCTTTGCTCGGCAGTCTGTGGAGATCTCGCCGGAATCGAGCGATGAAACGCGTCTTGTTGATTTTACTGTGTGGAATTCAATTTGCTTCGCCCAAAAGTTGGACAAGGGAGACGACGGTGCATTGGACCTCGGATCACGCGAAGGTGGCGGGAGCAAAAGTTGCCGGAGATCTTGCGGTGGCTCTGGCGGTAGGGTGGAGAGCTGAGGATCCAGCGCCCACTCGCAGAACGCTTGCGCTACGCGGTGGCCTGAAAGGGAGCGGCGAAGGCTTCTTCGAAGGTGAAAAACTCTTCGAAGTCCTTGAGAGAATCGGAGTCCTGTTTGCCAAAGACGCCGTTCTCGATGAACAGGAAAACAATCTCACCAACATGGCGGCATTTTGTGATGCCCCAGTCATCAAGAAGGGTGGCACCCATGGGGCCGTATTCCTGAAGGACGTAGTCGCGGAAACCGGTTAGCAATTCCCGGCCGCTGACGTGGCGTTTTTCGCCGTTTGTTTCGCGGGAAAGGCGATCAACGGTGAAGTCGAGTGCTTCCCTCACCAGGAAGTAAGCCCCCGGTTGAAAGCGGGTTTCTTTTTCGAGGATTGAGGCAACGGCGTGCTCGAATTGGTTGGACTGCATGGCGACGTGGCAAGTTCTACAAAAAGCCCGCGGATCTGTCGATCCGCGGGCTTTAAAATTACATGGGAAGTTCGATGAAGCCTTCCAGCTTTCGAATTCGGGTCGGGTGGCGCATCTTGCGAAGGGCTTTCGCTTCGATCTGACGAATCCGTTCGCGGGTCACCTGGAACTGACGGCCCACTTCTTCGAGAGTGCGGGAGTAGCCGTCCTTGAGGCCAAATCGCTGCTCGAGAACCTCGCGCTCACGCTCGGTGAGGGTGTCGAGGACTTCAATGATCTTGTCCTTGAGCATGGCGAAACCCGCTTCCTCCATCGGGTTTTCGGCTGACTTGTCCTCGATGAAGTCACCGAAGGAGGTATCGTCCGAGTCTCCGACAGGAGCTTGAAGGGAAATGGGCTGCTGGGCCATCTTGAGGACGGCGCGGACACGTTCCACGGGAAGGTGGATTTCCTCGGCGATCTCATCGGGTGTTGGTTCGCGACCGTATTCCTGCACGAGCTGTTTCTGCACGCGCATGAGCTTGTTGATGGTTTCGATCATGTGGACCGGAATCCGGATGGTCCGGGCCTGGTCGGCGATGGAGCGGGTGATAGCCTGACGAATCCACCAGGTGGCATAAGTCGAGAATTTGTAGCCGCGGCGGTATTCGAATTTTTCCACCGCCTTCATGAGGCCCATGTTTCCTTCCTGAATGAGGTCGAGGAAGGAAAGTCCACGGTTGGTGTATTTCTTGGCGATGGAGATGACGAGACGAAGGTTGGCTTCAACCATTTCGGTCTTGGCCTTGAGGGCCTTGCGCATCCAGAGGCGGAGGTGGTGGTTGGTCTCCTCGAACTGTTCCACGTTGTGCCAGGACTCGAGAGTGAGTTCCTTGATGGCAGTCTCTGCCTCGTCACCTTTCTTGCGGGAGTATTTCCAAATTTTTTCCTGATATTCGCCGACGACATCACAGAAGTCCTCGATGACTTTCTGTTTGAAGTAGTAGCGGCTGTAGAGGCGCGCGATGGACTGGAGGTTTTTGGCCAGAGTGGTCTCGAGCTTTTTCTTTCCCCGTGGGGCCTTGGCGGAGAGTTTCTTGATGATGCCGGTGGTTTCCTCGTGGATGGCGCGGACCTGATCGCAAAGCTTGGGAAGAGCCTTCATATAGCGCTCGCGGCTTTCGATCTTTTTGTCGAGGATGACGCGATCGAAGCGCTCCTTGCCCCGCATGAGCTTGTCGGCAAGGGCGAGGTATCCTTTGGCGGTGAAGCCGAAGAGGTGGAGGTATTTTTGGACCTCGATCTCGGCATCCTCGATGCGCTTGGAGATTTCGACCTCCTGCTCACGGGTGAGGAGGGGGACCTGACCCATCTGCTTGAGATACATGCGGACGGGGTCGTCGAGGATATCAAGCTTCTGGTCCTTGGTTTCTTCCTCGGAGTCCAGGTCGCCCTTTTTTTTGTCCTTGTAGCGATCAACCTCGGAGGCATCGATGATGTCGAACTCCATCTGGCGGAGACGCTCGAGAATGGCGGTGATGTCTTGTTCTTCGACGAGATTGTTTGGAAGGATCTCGTGAATGTCATCATAGGTGAGATACTCCTGCTCTTTGGCGAGCTTGATGAGTTCGCGGATTTTCTCCTGAATTTCAGGAGTATCAATGCGGTTCTTGGGCTTGTTAGCAGGAGGGGAGGTTGCTTTGGTGACTCCTTTTGTAGCCGCTTTCTT
>CALFSW010000211.1 GCA_937916505.1 uncultured Verrucomicrobiales bacterium
CGTTGGCCACGCCAATCCAATCAATGGCGCAGATCACGATGGGCTTCCCCGAGCCCAGGATCACGATCCCCCGGCAACGAAGTGACAACTCGGGGGTCTTCTCGACCCTTGTATAAGCCATCGCCGACCCGACGGGAGGAGTGACATCGACATCAAAAGTGGCGACGTGAAGCGTTGGCTCTTCCTCCTTCCCCGCTCCAGCAGCGAAAAAGACAGCAATCACCAAAAGGGAAATAAGTAGAGGAATTTTCAAAATACAAAAAGTGAGGTTTCCAACATGGATACTGGAAAACCCGACCGAATGCACGCTTCCAAGTCAGCAGAGTTCTCAGTAGGCTTTCGCCGTCCCAGTCATGCTCACCGACCCAGTCCACATCAATTTCCACTGCCCGCCTGTCGATCCACTGGGCAAAGACTTCGTCATCGGCAAGCTCCGCTTTCTCCCCGACCACGTGGACCTCTCCTGGCGGATGAAGGGCAATGTTTTCACCGGCGGAAAAAGCGAAATGACAAGCATCGACCTCCCTTACGGCGAGATCGAGCACGTCGAACTGGTCAAAAAATGGTGGAAGATCCGAAAACTCATCTTCCGCGTTTCCGACCCAAAACTCCTAAAAGACATCCCCGTCGCTGACATGGGGAAGCTGGAGATGGAAATCGATGATCGCTCTCGCGATGAAGCGAAGAAGCTCGCCTCGTTGATCGACTTCAAACGCTCCATCTTCCTTCTCGATGCCCAGGAAGAGCGGCTCAAGGCCATGAGAGAGGAGTGAACAGCCCACCCGGCTTCATGTAATCCTTCCCTCCGCCAATTTCCAAAATCATTAGGCGCTCCATTCCCGCGTCTTTATTATCGCAAGGTCAATGTCGGCCGATCAGAGGCCTTTGCCCGTGTCGAAGTATGCCAAACACCTTGAGTTCCCAAAAAAAGGTATTCTCCGACGTCATCAAAAGAAGTAAAGAGGCAGGATGAAATCCGGCCTCTGCCTGCCCCTTCTCTTCGCCCTTTTCACGACCGCATTCCCGGCGGAAACCTGGCCACGCTTCCGCGGTGAAGATGGAAGCGGTGTTTCGGCTGCCAAAATCCCGACTCAATTCAACAAGGAATCCTTACTCTGGTCCGTCAAACTCCCCGGCCCCGGATCCAGCTCTCCCGTGATTTGGGAAGACAAACTTTTCGTCACCAGTGAAGACCGCGACAAAAAAACGGTCAGCTTGGTTTGCATCAACGCAAAAACCGGCAAGCCGGAGTGGACCAGGAAACTCTCCGTAGGCGACTACCATCTTCATCGCTTCAACAATACCGCGGCGGCAAGCCCGGCGGTTTCGGCAGATGCGGTTGTGGTGGCTTGGTTTGACGGGAAAAATGAAGTTGCGAAGCTTTCGGCATTCGATCACTCCGGCCAAGATCTTTGGACTTACGAAGTCGGCCCGCAGAAGAGTCAGCACGGGATCAATCTCCATCCCGTCATCCACCAGGATCGTGTCATCGTCTCCCACCTCCATATGAATGATGGATACATCGGAGCCATTTCGCTCAAAACAGGCAAAGCGATTTGGAAAACCCCCTATGCCGGCGAAGGGAAGAAGACCAGCTATGTCACGCCCTTGGTTCGCAAGACGACCGGAGACACGCATGAGGTCATCGTCGCCAGCCACAGCCTCGGCGTGGTCGGTCTCGATTTTTCCTCCGGAAAAGAACTCTGGTCCCTTCCAGGTACAATGAAACAACGCACCATCGTCTCTCCCATCAATGTTCTCGCCGGTTCAGGAAGCGATGATTGCCTCGTCGCCGTCGGCTGTAAAAGCGGCGTCTATTTCGCAGTCCGTCCACCGGTTACCAGGAATGACAAGCCCCTGATCGTCTGGAAAATGAAGGGCGACACACCCTATGTCCCCACTCCGGTTTCAAATGGTCAAACCGTCTTTGCTCTATCGGATGGAGGAGTTCTTTCGGCCCTCGATGCCTCGACCGGTAGGGAACAATGGAAGGAAAAGCTACAGGCCAACTTTTACGCCTCGCCCATCATCGTAGGAGGGAAATTCTATGCCCTCTCGCGCGAAGGAGAAATGATCGTGGCAGATGTTTCCAAAGGCTATCAGGAACTCTCCCGATCCTCACTTTCACCCGGACCGGAAACCCAATGGGCGGACGCCACTCCGGCAATTGCCCACGGTAGAATGTACGTCCGCCTGGGAGCCCGACTGGATTGCTTTGGGAGCAAGTAGCCTGGCTTCCTGGATGTACGAAATTCTCACGATTTTGAAGAACGACTTCCCTAACAACCTCATCCCGCGCCTCCGTGAACTGATCAAGCGGCACCTTCTTTTCTGAGAAAGACGAGCGTCGTTTCATCCGAATCCTTCTTCGAAAACCGATACCCTGCTGTCTTGAATTTTTGCAGCGCCTTCGGATCTGTGATGTCATTGCGAACAATGAAGTCCGCCATCATCCCGCGTGCCTTTTTGGCAAAGAAGGAAATGATCTTATACGTCCCGTTCTTCTCATCCTTGAAAACCGGAGTGATCAATTCCCCGGCCAATTCCTTTTTCTTCACCGCTGAAAAATATTCGTTGGATGCCAGATTCACCACGTAGTTGGAGCCCGATTTTTTCAAATCCGTATTCAACGACGTCGTTAACGAAGGTCCCCAGAAGTCGTAAAGATTCTTCCCCTTTTTGTTTGGAAACTTCGTTCCCATCTCGAGTCGATACGGCTGCATCAAATCCAACGGTCGCAACACTCCATAAAGGCCGGAAAGGATTCGAATTCTTGCTTGAGCGGTCGAAAAATCCTCCTTGCTCCACTCATCCAGTTCCATCCCCTGGTAGACATCTCCGATAAAAGCCAGGATCGCAGGCCTGGAGTTCACTTTCGTAAACTCCTCTTCCCAACTTGCAAAGCGATCGTGATTCAGCTGGGCCAGTTTGTCGCTGATCGACATCAGTTTCCCGATCTTCCCCACCGAAAGCTTCCTCAATTGTGAAATCAACTCCGCAGAATCTTCAATAAAACGCGGCTGCGTCGCCCGCTTCGTCAGAAGCGGCGATTCATAATCCAACGACTTGGCAGGAGAAAGCAAAACGATCATTTCGGGGGGACTTTGCCTCTGCCTCCCAAAATTGCAACCCACGACAAATCGACAACTTCCGCACCGATGAACCATAATCGATGAATACCTAATTTATTTTGAACCAACTGTCCCACCGTGCTACGCCTACCCTTTCCCTTCTTATGTCTGAATTATTTGGAACCGATGGCATCCGTGGTGTTGCCAATGAATACCCGATCACTCCTGAAGTCGCCCTCCGCATCGGCCGCGCCGTCGCCCGCGTCCTCCGCGCTCAAAACAAAGGCCGACACAAGGTCGTGATCGGCAAGGACACCCGTGTCAGCGGATACATGCTCGAAACCGCCCTCACCTCCGGCCTCGTCAGTGAGGGTGCCCGCGTTCTCCTCACCGGCCCCGTCCCCACCCCAGCCGTCGCGCACCTCACCAAATCGATGGCCTGCGATGCCGGAATCATGCTCACGGCTTCCCACAATCCTTATGCCGACAACGGCATCAAAATTTTTGGACCCGACGGCTACAAACTCAACGATGCCCTGGAAAACGAAGTCGAAAAAATTATCCTTAACGAATCCCATCCCGAACTGAAAGAGGTTCGCTTGGGCAAAGCCTTCCGCATCAATGACGCCACCGGCCGCTATATCGAATTCGCCAAGTCCTCCATCGGTGACAAAAATCTCAAAGGTCTCAAAGTCGTCGTCGATTGCGCCCACGGAGCCGGCTACTTCGTCGGGCCCCTGATCTTTGAAGAACTCGGCGCCGAAGTGATCGAATTGGGAACTTCGCCCGATGGCTACAACATCAACGAAGGTGTTGGATCCCTTCATCCCGAAGAAGCCGCACGACTTGTCAAAGAACATCAAGCCGACCTTGGCATCTGCCTGGACGGCGATGCCGACCGGGTCATCTTCGTCGATGGTAACGGCAATATCGTCAGCGGGGACCGTGTCCTTTGCCTCTGCGCCAAGGCTTTAAAAGCCCAGGGAAAGCTCCGCGGCGACACCCTCGTCACCACCGTCATGAGCAACCTGGGCCTCCGCGACGCCCTCGCTGCTGATGACATTGCTCTCGAACAAACCCAGGTCGGCGACCGACACGTCCTCGAACGTATGCGCGATGGCGGCTTCTCCTTCGGCGGTGAGAACTCCGGACATCTCATCTTTTCAGACTTCGCCACCACCGGCGACGGCATCGTCAGCGCCCTCATGGTCCTTTCGGTCATCAAGGAATCCGGCATTCCCCTCGCCCAACTCGCCGACTGCATGACCGAATACCCCGCCGAACTCGTCGCCCTCGCGGTCAAAGAAAAACCACCCCTTGAATCCGTCCCCGAAATTCGAGCCGCCATGGATGCCGCCGAGTCAGCCCTTGGCAAAAATGGACGCATCCTTGTCCGCTACTCAGGCACCGAAAAAAAGCTCCGCATCCTCGTCGAAGCCAAAGACGGAACCCTGGCAAAACACCACTGCGATGCCATCACCTCCGCCGCAGCAAACACCATCACCTAAAAACGTAGCCGAAAGCTCCAGCTTTCGGCCTCCTCAATCAAGCTCCTCAACCATCATGTCACTCTGGCCCCTCTCCTCAGAGAAGTCCCAACTCCACCTCGCAGGAAAAACCCTCGCCAACTGGGAATCACTCCTGGGTAAAACCTTCGATATCCGACACTCTTGGGACCTCCTCGACCTCAACGCCGAACTCATTTCAACCCTCACCGACTGGCCCGGCCACCCCGCCATCCAGCTGGGCGACGACGCTAAAATCATCGTCGGCGAAGGCACCAAAATCCTCCCCGGAGTCTTCATCGAAGGCCCTATCGTCATTGGCAAAAACTGCAAAATTGGTCCCAACTGCTACCTCCGCGGATCCACCTCCATCGGTGACAACTGCCACGTCGGTCAGGCCGTAGAAGTCAAAAATTCCATCCTCGCTGACGGTGCCTCCGTCGGCCACCTCAGCTACGTCGGAGACAGCTACATCGGACTCAAAGCCAATTTCGGCGCCGGCACCATCACTTCCAACCTCCGCCACGATGGCTCAAACCATCGCTCCGCCGTCAATGGGCAACTCATCGACACCGGACGCCGCAAATTTGGAGCCATCATCGGCGACGGCGTCCACACCGGCATCAACACCTCGATCTACCCCGGACGGAAACTCGGACCAAACACCTCCACCCTTCCAGGTGAAGTCGTCTCAAAAGATCTCCACTAAGCCCTGCTCCATCACCATTCATAACCCACCACTCACCATTCCATGTGCGGCATCGTAGCATACACCGGCTCTCGTCCGGCCCTTCCCGTCCTCCTCTCCGGTCTCAAACGCCTCGAATACCGGGGCTATGATTCTGCCGGCATCGCTGTCGAAACTCCCGACGCCATTGCCATTCGCAAAGCCAAGGGAAAGGTCAGCGAACTCGTCAACCTCCTTGGCGAAAACAACTCCCTCGAATCCTCCACTTGTGGCATTGCCCACACCCGCTGGGCCACCCACGGACCACCCACGACCGAAAATGCCCACCCTCACGCCGGAGGGAAAAACAACATCGCTCTCGTCCACAACGGCATCATCGAGAACCACCGGGCACTCCGCGCAAAACTTACCGCCGCCGGATACACCTTCCTCTCCGAGACCGACACCGAGGTCCTTGCTCACCTTGTTGATTCCCTTTACCAGGGCAACCTCGTCGAAGCAGTCACCACCGCACTCAAAGAGGTCGAAGGCACCTTCGGTATCGCCGCCATGGCTCATGCTGAACCGGGCACCCTCGTCGTCGCCCGCCGTGGCTCACCCATCGTCCTCGGACTCGGCGAAAAGGAAACCATCGTCGCTTCCGATGCCTCCGCCATCATCAAGCACACCCGCCAGGCCATCTACCTCGATGACAACGACATCGCCATCATCAAAGGCAGCGAAGTCGATATCCGTACTCTCGACGCCGGGTCTGTCTCACGCCAAACCTCCGAGATCGACTGGTCCTCCGACGCAGCCGAAAAAGGCGGATACGAACACTACATGCTCAAGGAAATTTTCGAGCAACCTGAAGCCATCTGCAACACCCTCCGCGGCCGTCTTGATTCCAATCGCGGTAACGCCCTCCTTTCCGGCCTCAACCTCTCCCCGCGCGAGCTCGCCGACCTTCACCGCGTGCTCATTGTCGGCTGCGGCACTTCCATGAATGCCGGCCTCGTCGGAGAATACGCCATCGAGGATTTCGCAGGCGTCCTCGCCGAGGTCGAACAAGCTGCCGAGTTCCGCTACCGCAACCCCATCGTTAATCCTAGCGACCTCGTTGTCGCCATCTCCCAATCCGGAGAAACCGCCGACACCCTCGCCGCCGTCCGCGAGGCCATCGACAAAGGCGCCCTCGTCTCCGGCCTCGTCAACACCGTCGGCTCCACCATCGCCCGTGAAACCGGTCGGGGCGTCTACCTCCACGCCGGACCTGAAATTTCCGTCGCCTCCACCAAGGCCTTCACCTCCCAGGTCTCAGTCCTCCTCATGATGGCTCTCAAGTTCGCCCGCTCCCGCCGCATGTCACGCGAATCCGGTTGCCAGATGATCAGGGAAATCGAAGCCATCCCCGGCCTCGTTCAACAAGTTCTCGACCAAAACGATGCCATCGCCAAAGTCGCCGAACGCTACCTCGACCAAACTTCCACCTTCTTCATCGGCCGTGGCTACATGTATCCCGTCGCTCTGGAAGGAGCTCTCAAACTCAAAGAAATTTCGTACATCCACGCCGAGGGCTATCATGCAGCCGAGCTCAAACACGGCCCCATCGCCCTCCTCGAGGAAACGGTCCCCGTAATCGCCCTCTGCAACGACGGCCCGGGCAAAGACAAGACCCTCGGCAATGTCGCCGAATGCCAGGCCCGTGATTCCCGAGTCCTCGGCATCGTCACCGAAGGTGATACCGAAGCCATCGCCACCGTCGATGACCACATCGCGGTCCCCGCTTGCCCGCTCTACACCGCCGTTGTCCCCAGCACTGTCGCCCTTCAGCTCCTCAGCTATCACATCGCAAGGCTCAAAGGCTGCGCCATCGACCAACCCCGCAACCTCGCCAAGTCAGTCACAGTGGAGTAGCAGAGCGAGTTCTCCCTTCCGAAAAGACTCTCGTAACATCGGAACTCTAACCGCAGTTGCCATCTGAAACACCATGACACGCGGGTAGATCCCCTTGGCCTGACCATACCAGATCTTCATCAAACGGTTCACCAGCGTGTTCAACCCCTCCGTCCCCTCTTGCGCTAACGCAAACCGCCGTCGGTAATCTTCTTTCTCTCGAGGCCTGCGAAGAGCCTGTTCTATGATAAAATGAACATTTGCCAAAGGAGTACGAAGTTCATGAGCCACGTTCGTTTCCGGGTGCTCCACATTGGGATGAATCAGAACCCCCACCGCACGAACACGGCTCCCATCCGGCAACTTCAGATCGTAAAAAACCCTCTCTTCAAGCTTTCCAAACTTCTTTTGAAGGTCATTCTCACCGAGCGCCGGAGATCGCACAGATTGATCACTTTTTTGATCCCAAACCTGAATCAAAGTACGGGTTTTCCTAAGAGAATTGGACTCCAACGCTTCCCGTGTAAAATCTCCAACCCACTCATCTCGAGGAGCATGATGTCCAAAAGCAGTACGTCATAGTCATGGTTTTCAGCATACCACAGCCCTTCCGCACCTGGGCCAGTCGCATCGACGGCATACCCTTCCTCACCAAGGCACTCCTCCACACTACCCGTTGCAAGGGGTAATCTTCAACCAACAGAACTCTCATAGGAATGAAGCCGGATTCGGGGGCTGGGAGATTTTCACGCACTCCAACATGAGGATTTGATGAGAAACATGCTCAGAGGTAAGTCCTTTCCCATGACATTTTCACAGAGGCAGTTCTTCCTTCTGTCCGAGGAACTTGGGCTCGGTTTTCAGGACATTCACATCGAGCCACATCTTCACTCTCGCCAATTTTTCACGGCGGGCGTTTGTTTTAGCCGAAGTCCCCCAGACCGCTTTGGCATTCAAGCCAACCACCTCCAGGTTAATCGACTGCGCAAGATAGGCCGCCCTTTCATTATGAAACTTTTGGGAAATCAAGATGACCTTCTCGGCACCAAAGATTTCTTTCGCCCGGACCACTGAATCGAGAGTCCGCAAGCCAGCATAGTCACACACGATTTTTTCGGAAGGCACTCCCGCTTCCACCATCGCATCCTTCATATCCTGAGGCTCGTTGTAGTCGTGGACATGATTATCACCCGACACAATGAAGCACTTCACCTTCCCCGCTTCCCACAGAGCCACCGCCGCCTCGATGCGATGTAAGAAATAGAGATTGTTTCTCCCCTGAAAGGTCTTGTTGCAACCAAAGACCAAGGCCACCGGCGTCTCGGGAACCTCGGATGCCTCATCGAACAACTTCCCTTCACCCGCCTTCGTCGCAGCCCGGTCGGTATGGGATACCAAAGCGAGAGCCATTAGCCCTCCAACAAGACCGAAAATAAACAACCACTTTAGAGCTTTGAAGAACCTCCGTTTTTTCATCCACAAAGTGATACGTTTGGATTCCCTCATTCATTCCAACCGGATTCTGTCTTGGAGCCCACTACTACGGACCAAACTCCACCAAGATCTCTTCCCGGCCGTCGCGCGAGAGCTTATAAATCCGACTCCAATTCTTGGAAGCCGGATCAAAGTCGAAAGACTTCGAAAAATCAAATCGAAGGCGTTAGCAGCCCCGGACGAGGTCATCAGTCCGAGCCAAACTTGCCGTAATTGAACATCCGTGATGAGACAGTTCGCCCGGACCCGCGGGGGTGCATTTCAAATCGACTCCCCCCAACACCCGGGGCACTCTGCTCCCATTATTGGTTCAAGCCCCAGCCGATCAGGGAAAGTCGACCATGGGATGCTGCCACACCCCCCCCCCGGTGAAGTCTTCACTGATTCCAAGGCATCTTCGCAATCAATGCCCCCATTCCGCAGCTATTGGTCAGGCCGGAATACATCAGGCCGCATCCCACAAAGACCGGGAGGATCAACCAGGCCGGATGGAAGTAACCCAGCACCGAGCCGATTGAGACAAGAGCACCTGCCGCGATACGGACCTGACGCTCCAGTGACATCACTGCTTTGCCTTCTTGCACCGGCAGGCCGACCTTCCGCCACTCCTGCATTCCTCCTTCCATCACCATGAGATTCGTAAATCCCTTTCCAGCCAGCGCCTTCCCCGCAATCGCCGCCCGTTGCCCGTTGCCCGGATCCACAAATCAATACGATCGCTTGATCGCGGGGGAGTTGGTCAAGATCGGGGCAATGAGCCACCTTGTCATGGGGAACACAGGTGCATTCGCCCACCGAGCATTCCCGAATCTCGGCCGGAGTGCGCACATCAAGGAACATGGCATCCGGGTCATTCAACCTTTGATGCACTTCTTTCGGTGAAATCGTTTTCATTGGGATATCTGGAATTAGTTGGCAGTGGGATGTTTCTCATGAAGTTCATCCGTTCCTTTTTTGACAAATTTCGTGACGATTTTGGCATGATTTTGGGCCACCTTGGCCGCTTTGGCATTCTTTCCCGTGATCGTCACCTTGAGGCCATTGGGCAATTCCTCAACTTCCACTTTCAATTGGTCGTAAAACTCGGTCATTTCCGCATAGGCGGGATCCCAACGCCTCACCATCGCACCTGAATCAAGGCGCTTCTTCATATAGCGAAAGTGGGTCTTCAATTTCGCCACCAATCCCTTGTCTCCCGACGTCGTCGTTGCCACGTAACCTTTCTTCGTCATCTCGACCTTGCGGGTCAGTTTTTTGTGATTTTCGGCAAGTTCATGGATGATTGCCCTTTGTTTTTCTGGCAGGGGCCCGCCCATGCCACCACGGCCACCACCGTGTCCCTTGGGTTGATCAGCACAAACAACCATGCTAAGAATTAGAACGAACAACGAACAGGGAAGGAAAGAAAATCGCGATTTCATGAGGTTTGATTTCTTTTATTCTAATATTCCGTTTTTTGAATAACAAGGGTAAAATGAGCCATATGGAAAAAGAAAGCAAACTGGGCTCCGAGGCTCTCGATAAACTTGCCGGGGTCTTCAAGGTCTTGGGAGAAAGCGGACGCCTTGCTCTGCTCCAGGAATTAAAACAAGGTGAGCAAACCGTAGGTGATCTTGTCGAAATCACAGGCCAAGGACAGGCCACAGTCTCAAAAAGCCTAAAAATGATGAGGGAAGCAGGCCTTCTGGAAAGGAAGAAAGAAGGAGTCCGGGTCTACTATCGCGTCGAGGATCGTCTCGTCTTCGACCTCTGCGAACTTGTTTGTGGCAAACTGAGCCGTGACCACAAGAGTCTTGGCGAGATCGAATATCTCATTTGAACAGGACACCAATTGGCCGGTAATCTACAGATAAACTATCCTTGCCGTTCGCCTTGGATTCGATTCGTGAAAGTCAGGGAGCCCCGCTCCTTCTATCACATTCGCAAAAAACCAATTCCCCACACCATGTTCCCACTCCCTTTAAGGTTCGTGATCATCACGAGCCTTTTTTCCCTCCTCCCCCTCTTCGCTCAGAGCAACATCGCCATCGGCCGACCGGTCTCTGCTTCCGCCGCCACCTGGTCGGGGCAGGTGCCCGCAAATCTCACCGATGGCAATGAAGCCAACCAGTCCCACCCTCTCGCGAGCTCAGGGACTCTGGGCTTCTATTACGAAATTGACCTCGGGAGCACCCGTAACCTTGGTTCAATCGAGTTGGTCAATCGAAGCGGCTGCTGTCCCGAAAGACTCTCAAATTATCGCGTTGAAATACGAGCCGACAACGGAGGTTCCGCCGGAGCAGTCAACTGGAGCGCCAACATCCGAACCGACGGCTCAAACTCCGGCCAGGGGGGGCGTGACCTTGTCTCTGCCTCACTCGATCCGGGAAACTCGATGTCAGGCCGCTACATCCGCATCGTCAATCGGAGCAACGCCGCCTACAATCCCCAGATCGCCGAGGTTGAAGCCTTTGAAGCGCCCGTTCCTGTCATCAGTTTCTTCTCCGTCGATCAAGGAAACATCACCGCGGCCGGCGACCCCAATCTCCCAAGCAACGCACAACTTTCCTGGTCCGTCACCAACGCGGACACCGTCACGATTGATCAAGGCATTGGAAATGCCCCCCTCACGGGCAACCAATCGGTCGCCCCCGCCAGTACGATAACCTACGTACTTACCGCCACCAACTCCTCGGGTTCCCTCTCTAAATCCGTCACCGTGGGAGTCGACGAAGCCGTCATTCCTCCCGCCCTCACCGAGCTCATGGCCAGTAATGCCTCCACCTTGGACGATCAGTTTGGAAACAGTCCCGATTGGATCGAGGTCTACAACCCCAACTCTTTCGATCTCTCGCTCGAGGGGTATCACCTCACCGACAAGGCTGACAATCTCACCCAATGGACCTTTCCCCCAGGCTCCACCATTCCGGCAAACGGCCACCTTGTTGTTTTTGCCTCAGGCGAAAATCTCACCATTCCCACCGAACCACTTCACACCAACTTTTCATTAAAAAGCGGGGGCGAATACCTCGCTCTCGTTGATCGCGACGGGAGTACGGTGCTCACCGGATTCACCTTCCCTGCCGGAAAACAAGACATCAGCTATGGCCTCGAAGTCGATGGCACCACGGCTGGATTCTTTTCTCCCGCCACTCCGGGTGCAACCAATGGCACGTTCTTTGCCGGCTTTGTTGACGACACCAAATTCGACATCCCCCGGGGGTTCTACGAGACCACGCAATCGGTCGGCATCAGCACCGCCACCCCGGGCGCAACCATTCGCTACACCACCAACGGAAGCGAACCTTCCGAATCCAATGGCACCACCTACACCGGACCTGTGAGTGTCAACACCACCACCGTCCTTCGTGCCATGGCCTACAAAACCGGCCTCGCTCCCACCAACGTCGACACAAACACCTATCTCTTTGTCGATGACGTCATCGCCTCACCTGAACTGGGAGTCTCCGTGACCCAACAGATACAGGACTCTCTCACCGACGCCCCCTCCCTTTCCATCGTCACTTCTCAAACGATCAATGGGACCTCGGAGGTCCCCGCTTCTTTCGAACTGATCAATCCCGACGGCGCTCCCGGTTTCCAGGAAAACTGCGGAGTCAAAAACTTCGGCGGCGCCTTCACCAACTTCGATAAAAAAAGCTTCCGCATGTATTTCCGGAGCCAATATGGAGCTTCAAAATTGAAGCATCCCCTCTTCGATGGCTTCGACCGCGGCATCTCCGCTACCGATACTTTTGACCAACTCAATATCCGGTCCGGTTCCCACGACATGGTCTCACGCGGCTTCTACATGTCGAACCGCTTCACCGACGACACCATGCTCGACATGGGAAATATCAATCCGCACGGGCGCTTCATGCACCTGTATCTCAACGGGAAATACTGGGGCGTCTTCCACCTCCGCGAACGCTGGAGCGCGGACTTGATCACCTCCTACCTTGGTGGTCCCAAGAACGCCCACGAAGCCATCAACGGAAACTGGAACGTCGGCGGATGGGCTGACTCGGTAGCCCCTCCCTACGATGGCGACGGCTCGGCCTGGACTCGTATCAAAGCCCTTGGCCTCACCAGCAATCCTCAAAATTTTGACGAACTCATGCCTTATCTCGACACCCAACATTTCATCGATTACATGATCATGTTTATGTTTGGAGACTCGGAGGCCGAATACCGAACCGCCGGGCCCGCTGACGTGGGAAGCGGCTTCAAATGGTTCCTCAACGATGCCGACGGCTACCTCCGCTCCGCCGGAAACCGCACCGGCTTTGCCAGCAACACCCCCGGTGTGTTTGGCCGCAGCGCTGGCGATGGCCCCGGCTCACTTTTCAGCCTCCTCTTCAAAGCCGGGAATCCCGAATTCCGCTCTCTCCTCGCCGACCGCATTCACAAACATTACTTCAATGATGGCGCCATGACCCCGGGCAAGACAATCCCTCGCCTTCAGGAACGCTGCGACGAACTAAATTCCCCCTTCTACTCAGAGGCCATTCGTTGGAACTACCGCACTCACAGTTCGTGGACCTCTGCCAAAAACAGTGCCATCTCCGGGATCCTCCCCGGCCGCACTGCCAGCGCTCTCAATCAATTCCGCTCCGCCGGCTTCTATCCTGCCACCGTCGCTCCCGCCTTCAACCAGCACGGTGGCGATGTTCCCTCCGGATTCAATCTCACCCTGTCCGACGGCAGTGGCACCATGTATTACACCACCGACGGCAGCGACCCCCGCCTCGAAGGAGGAGCTCTGAACCCCGCCGCCCGGCCTTTCCAGGGGGGACAAAATACCACCACCGCCATCCCGGAGGGAGCCGATTGGAAATACCTCGATGACGGCTCCGATCAGGGAACCTCCTGGCGAGCCACCTCTTTCAACGATGCCACCTGGGTGTCCGGACCCGCCATTCTTGGCTACGGAGAGCCGACCATCACCACCACCGTTTCATCCGGCCCCGTTCCCTCTTCGAAATTCCGCACCACTTATTTCCGAAAGACCATCTCCCTCACCAACACGGCCGAAATCCTCAGCGGCACCATTCGCCTCAAACGCGACGACGGAGGTGTTGTCTATCTCAATGGCACCGAAATTGGCCGCAGCTCCATGCCTGCCGGAGCAATCGACTACCTAACCCTGGCAAACAACGCTTCGGACGACGGTGCCGGTTTTCACACTCTTGGCGTCCCCGCCAATCTTTTCATCGATGGCAACAATGTCATTGCGGTCGAGGTGCACCAAAGTTCGGACGGAAGTTCGGATCTTCAGTTTGATCTCGAACTCAAGATCACCCGCCCCGCCGACGGAGCCAGCGCCCTGACTATGTCTGAAAACACTTTCGTCCGTTCACGCTCGCTGGACGGCATCAATTGGTCCGCCATGAATGAGGCCTTTTTCAACGTCATATCCTCCGAACCCGTCGAACCCGGCGAAGTCTTCCCTTCGGAAATCCACTACAATCCGACCGGCCCCGACGACGCGGAATTCATCGAACTCCACAACCGCTCCGGCCACGCCCTCAACCTGCGCGGATGTGACTTCAGCGACGGCATCGATTTCACTTTCCCTGACAATCGTGACATCCCCCTGGCTCCCGACGCCCGCGTTCTCCTCGTCGACAGCCAGTTTGGAATCGACCAAGCCTACGGGCTCGGCCTCCCCGTCATCGGAGTCTACCGCGACAACCTCAACAACGGCGGCGAAACCCTCACCCTCATGGCCCCGGATGGCATCACGCAACTCTTCAGCGTCACCTACGATGGCGCGGATCCATGGCCCGAAGAAGCCGATGGCGACGGACGCAGTCTCGTCCTCAGCAATCCCAGTGACCTTAACAATCCCGCCAGTTGGCGACCCAGTCTCGCAGTCGGTGGCACTCCCGGCACCGACGACTCCACCACCTTCACCGGCGACCCCAATGCCGATCTCGATGGCGATCAATTCACCGCCTTCGCCGAATACGCCCTCGGCACGGATGACTCCATCGCCGGAGACACCAGCGGCCTGACCACCTTCCTCATCAACGAAGACGGGCATTGGGAATTCACCTTCGCCCAGGCCCTCACCGCAGATGATGTCACCGCCACCGTCCAAATTTCATCGGACCTCGCCGCGTGGGATCCCGTCACAAACTCAGAGGTAGTCCTCACCAAATCAACCATCAACGAAGGCCGTATCCTACGAACAATCACCTCCGCGGATCCCGCAACGGGCGACCAGCTTTTCGTCCGCGTCTGCTTCCAAAGCTCTCCTTAGAACGGCGAATCGTGAATTTTTCACATTCATTGGGTGCAATTTGGACATCTTTGGGTAACAAAGGATAAAGCTCCCATCTTCCCTCTTGGAACAGCCCAATTCCCAAGACCTCAAACGAGGACGATTTGTTACCGCCCTCAACGCTGCGTAAAGCTCTACTCTCTCTATCAGTCACTACAACTCATGCGCTATTCCTTCCTCAAAATTTTTGGCCTCATCGGCCTATTGTTTTATTGTTCCGTCGATCTCGCCTCAGGTAAAATTAGATATGGCCGACAGATTCGCCCCATCCTTTCGGATAAGTGCTTCTTTTGCCACGGAACCGACTCGAAGACTCGCGAAGGAGATCTGCGCCTCGACATTCGCGAGGATGCGCTCAAGGAAAAAGCGTTCATCCCGGGCGAACCCGAAAAAAGCACCCTGATTCAATTGATCAATGCGACCGATGAGGATGAGATGATGCCTCCCCCCAAGAGTCACAAAAAACTCGATGCCAGTGAGAAGCAGCTCCTCTACGATTGGATTCAGGAGGGTGCGAAATATGAGCCTCACTGGGCCTATTCGCCTCCCAAAAGGGAGGATGGAGAAGGGATCGATAGCTTGGTCGCCAAATCCCTTGCGGCGCAGGATCTCTCTCCGGCGGGTCCGGCACCAGCTCACATTCTCGTCCGCCGTCTCCACTTTGACCTCACCGGACTTCCTCCCAAAGAAGAAGAGGTGGCCGCGTTTTTGAAAAGACATGCCGAAGACCCTGACGCGGCCACCCGGGAAACCGTCGACCGTCTTCTCGCATTGCCTCACTACGGCGAGCGGATGGCCTTTCAGTGGCTGGATCTTGTTCGTTATGCTGACACCGTCGGATACCATGGCGACGTTCCCCGTGATGCTTCGCCATTCCGCGACTACGTCATCGAAGCTTTCAATTCCGACCTTCCATACAACCAGTTTATCGTCGAGCAAGTTGCGGGGGATCTTCTTCCCAATGCCACGCTTTCCCAAAAAGTTGCGGCTTCATACTCCCGCCTGAATCAAGTTTCCCAGGAAGGAGGGATTCAGGACGCCGAATATCTTGCCAAGTACCAGGCCGAACGCGTTCGCACGACATCAGCGGCCTTTCTCGGGTCGACGCTAGCGTGCGCCGAGTGCCACGATCACAAATTCGACCCCTTCACCACGCGGGACTTTTATTCTCTCGCTGCCTACTTCAGCGACATTCTTGAAAAGGGTGCCTACACCGGCAACGGGAGCTTTCAGGAAGACATCGAACCATATAAAAAGAAAGGGATCGAATTCGGTCCCTGGGGCCCCATCCTTCGGGTGCCCACGGCGGCTCAGGAAAAAGCGCTCGCCGAGCTCGATTCCCGCATCAAGGAACAAGAGGCGGCTCTCGCCGGGCCCATTCCCAACTTCGAACCGCTCTTCATCCAGTGGTTGGCGTCCGAACGAGCCAAAAACACGGGGCTCGATCCCAAGCCTCGTGATCTTCCCCTTGTCGATGAGACCCTTCCGGTGCAACCGAAAATCGATAAGGCCACCTTGGTCACCAAGGACAAGGCCCCTGTTCAAAGCGGCACTCATTCCCGCCGGCAAAGCTCCAAAGAACTCATCCAGCACATCGCGACTCTTGCTGCGCCCCGGAAAATCCACACCGGGGACACTTTTTATGCCTGGGTCCATCTCGATCCCAAAAACCCACCCAAGGCCCTCATGCTTCAATTCAATTCCAACGAAAAATGGGAGCACCGGGTCTACTGGGGGAGTGATGCGATTGAGTATGGTCGTACCCAAAAAGGAACCACCGCTTATCACCATGGCGGACCTCTTCCTGAAACTGGAAAGTGGGTTCGTCTCGAAATCCCATCCGCCGCAGTGGGGCTGAAGCCAGGGCAATCCGTCGCTCAAACCTCCTACAGCCAGTTCGGTGGCACCGTTCACTGGGACGGTGCCGGAGTCACCACTTCCGATCTCTCGGCCCGCTTTGCCCATCTCCCGCAAAACATCACCGAACTTGTCACTGCTCCCGCCGACAAAATGACTCCAGCCCAAATCAAAACACTACAAGATCACTACCGCTCCATCGATCCGGCGACTCTTGCAATTCGCCAGACAATCGCATCATCGAAAGACGAACGGGCCAAACTTTTAAAATCCTCCCCCACCGTTCTGGCCACTGTTTCAGGCAAGCGCCGTCCCGTGCGCATTCTTCCCCGGGGGGACTGGACGGACAAAACGGGCCCGGTGGTCGAGGCCGCTCCCCCGGCTTTCCTCTCCAAGGGAGAGAAGATCGGAACGACCCGACTCGATCTCGCCCGCTGGATTGCTTCCGAAAAAAATCCTCTCACCGCTCGGGTCATGGTGAACCGGGTTTGGGCCCGGATTTTTGGAACCGGTCTCTCCAGCAACCCGGGTGACTTCGGCTATCAAGGTGAATTCCCCAGTCATCCCGAACTCCTCGACTGGCTCGCGTTGGAGTTCATAAAAAACAATTGGAGCGTCAAGCACCTCGTCCGCACGATTCTACTTTCCAAAACGTATCGTCAAACAAGCACTCCCGGCAGTGAACTCATCATGCGTGATCCTCACAATCGCCTTCTCGCGCGACAGACCCAGCTTCGACTTCCCGCCGAGCTCATCCGTGACAATGCCCTCTCACTTGCCGGTCTTCTCGATCTCTCGGTCGGAGGCCCCAGCGCAAAACCCTATCAACCGAAGGGCTACTACCGCCACCTCAACTTCCCCGGCCGAACCTATCAGGCCTCGGCAGGGAGCCAGCAGTATCGTCGCGGTCTCTACACCCACTGGCAGCGAACCTTCCTTCACCCCATGATGAAGAATTTCGACGCACCCGCCCGTGAGGAATGCACCACGGCCCGTCCGCATTCCAACACCCCGCTTCAAGCTCTCACCCTTCTCAATGACCCCTCCTTCACGGAAGCGGCGCGCGTTCTCGCCACTCGTTTGTTGGAAAATGGTGATCAGGATCTTCTGTCCCGCGCCTTCCACCGATGCCTCAGCCGTGATCCCGATCCGGCCGAAAAAGCCATTCTTGAAAACCTCCATCAAAAAGAGCTCGAGCGCTTCAAGGCCGACCCGGAACTCGCGAAAAAGTTCATTTCCGTCGGCCAGTCCAAGCCTCCCGCCAACCTGGATCCCGCTCGGTTGGCGGCAGCGACTTCCATCACGCGCGCCATTCTCAATCTCCACGAAACCATCACCCGCTACTAAATCGCGCCATGTCACTTCACGTCAATCGCCGCACCTTCCTCAACCATGGTCTCGCCGGACTGGGTACCACTGCTCTCTCCCGGCTCCTCGCTTCCGAGAGTGGTTTGCAACTTCCAGACTATGCCCCCCGGATTAAGCGGGTGATCCATCTTTGCATGGCCGGTGGGCCATCGCATTTGGAGACCTGGGACCACAAGCCGAAACTGGCAGAACTCCATGGCAAGCCCATGCCCGAGTCCTTCACCAAGGGACAACAGTTGGCCCAGTTGCAAGGCTCCGCTCTCCGTTGCATGGGGCCCCAGTGGGAATTCAAAAAGCAGGGCAAATCCGGTCTCGAGATTTCGGAAATCTTTCCTCACATCTCCAAGCACGCCGACGACCTCGCGATCGTCCGCTCCATGCACACCGAGCAGATCAATCACGATCCCGCGCACACTTTCATGAACACCGGGTCCATCATTCCCGGTCGTCCCTCGATGGGATCCTGGATCCTCTATGGTCTCGGAAGCATGAGTCAAAATCTCCCCGGCTATGTCGTGCTCACCTCGGTGGGAGGCGGCCAGAGCCAACCGATTGCGGCCCGACAGTGGAGTAGTGGATTCCTGCCCGGCCACTTGCAGGGGGTGGAATTCCAATCCGCCGGATCTCCGGTGCACTATGTTGAAAATCCCGCCGGCATCACCACCAGTGCCCAGGGAGACCTCATCAGCGCCGTGAACCAACTCAACCAGCTTCAGGCTTCGCGGACCCATCACCCCGACATCTCGACCCGAATTGAGCAATATGAATTGGCCTTTCGGATGCAGAGCGCGGTTCCCGAACTCATGGACACCAAGGGCGAGACCCAGGCGACCCTCGACCTCTACGGTTGCACTCCGGGCGATGGCTCCTTCGCTTCAAACTGCCTTCTTGCCCGTCGATTGGCGGAACGCGGCACCCGCTTCATCCAACTCTACCATCGAGGCTGGGATCACCACGGCGGAGTTAAAAACGGAACCGCCAAAACGGCCAAATTGGTTGATCAGGGCACGGCGGCCTTGCTGACCGACCTTAAGCAACGTGGCCTCCTGGACGACACTCTTGTCATTTGGGGAGGCGAGTTTGGCCGCACCCCCATGGCTCAAGGCAGCGGTCGCGATCACCACATTAAAGCTTTCTCAGTCTTCCTTGCCGGAGGTGGCATCAAGGGAGGAACCGCTTATGGAGAGACCGACGAATTGGGATACGGCGTCGCCCGGGATCCTGTTTCGGTCCACGATCTCCACGCCACTCTTCTTCATCTTTTTGGAATCAATCACGAAGGCCTGACCTACAAATCCCAAGGCCTCGATTTCAAACTCACCGGGGTTGAACCCTGCCGGGTCGTGAAGGAGATCCTGTCTTAGAATTACTTCTCCTTGGAAGGAGGATTCGCACGTCCGGTTTGATGAAGGGAACTCGACTTCCAACGTCCAGTCCCTAGTCTGGGAACCTTACATTTCGGAACGCGCGACCATGGGAAAGACCAAAAGTAACAAACGAAGAATCCTTTTTGGACTGACGGTGCTCCTGTTCACCGGGCTTTCGATTTCCGCGTGGCTAATCTATCCCTACCTTGCGGTGGGTTCGGCCTACAAAGCCAAGATCGCCTGCTCGGCGATTTTTCTTTCGGGACGAGACGAAACGTCCGTGCTGGATAAAGACGTTTTTGCCCACCCAGACACCAAACTCAGCGATCTCGATTTGTTCGATTTGAAAATCGATTACGAGAATCGCTCGGTCACCGCATCCTTCTACGGAATGGTTTCCCGCACTGCGGTGTTTCGTGAAGGCATTGGCGCAACGCTGGCAAACGGCGTCTCGCCGGAGGATCTGCGCGCGGAACAACGGCCGATTGCCGCGCCGGTTCCACTTGACCCTGACATCCTGTGGCCCGAAGGCGAACGGGTCGATCCTGCAGATATTCCCGAGCTCAATTCTGTGGTTGCCTCCGCGTTTGACAAACCGGATCCAAATGGTGAGCCCCTCAGAACCCGCGCCGTGGTCGTCGTCCACGATGGCCGGATTGTCGCCGAACAGTATGCGCCGGAATTCTCGTCGGAAACTCCGCTCTCGGGGTGGTCGATGACCAAAAGCGTCACCAATGCCCTGACCGGAATTCTCGTCCGTGAGGGCAAGATCACGCGCGAAAGTGATGACATCCTCTCCCTGTGGCGTCAGCCGGGTGATTCACGGGCCGCCATCACTCTCGACAATCTCCTTCGCATGAGAAGCGGACTGGAATTCCGGGAAATCTATGACGGCATCAATGACGTCACGGAGATGATCTGTCGCAGCGGTGATGCGTCCGGATATGCTGCCGCCAAACCGCTCATTCATGATCCCATTCATGATCCACCAGCTTGTTACTATCAATACTCCAGCGGCACCACAAATATTCTGTGCCTCGTCATTCGGGAAACGATAGCCGACGATGCGGCCTATCACGCCTTTCCCTATGAGAAACTTTTTCATCCCATCGGCGCGATGTCCGCGATCATCGAGCGGGATGCCAAGGGCACCTTCATTGGCTCCTCCTACATGTATGCCACGGCGCGCGACTGGGCACGAATCGGACTTCTTTACGCCAACGACGGAGTCTGGAACGGAGACCAACGCATCCTGCCGGAAGGCTGGGTCGACTACTCGCGCTCCCCGGGTCCCGCCCCGGCCGAGGATAAAGAAACTGGCGCTCTGCATGGTGCCCATTTTTGGCTCCAGCTCACGGCTTCACATAAGCAGCTACCGGACGGAACTTTCCACATGTCGGGCTACGAGGGGCAATTCGTAACGATCATTCCCGAAAAAAAACTCGTCGTTGTCCGGCTCGGTCTCACGCTTCAACCGGGCGCGTGGAAGCAAGAAGAATTCGTCGCGAACATTCTCACTGCGCTCGGGAAGTAGGTTGCAGTTGAAGGGAATGTCGTTTTTCCGGCCTCCTGTATACTGGCATGTTTTGGGGGCTTATATCCACCTTGGCTGCTTTTCATTCCTTCATCACAAAGAGTCGCCCCTCTCTTCCTGATATCGCTCGAGGGATTCGCTCCTTCTTTCGCCCCATCGCTTTTCGATATCGAGAGGCCACTCCTTTCACAAAATCCTCACCGCCTATCGCTACCCCCATGGTGAACGAGGCCACTCGTTTTTGGAGCGCTTGTCTTGGAGTAACGGCCCCCTTCCGATCGATCACCTTCGTTCGAGCCTCCATCTTGATTCCCCGCCGCTTCCTCGTCCCTTTTCCGAGCGAACCCGACTCCCACTCCACGGAAAGACCCTCGTCGAACAAATAAAGACGATATCGCTCAAGCCCTCTTCCCTCCCAGGAATCCTGGGGAAGATTCAAGGCCTTACAAAGTCCTCGTCGCGCCCGTTTGCTCCCACCCGCAGCGTCTCCATAGCCACTCCATTCGTAGCGCATCGGATCCTCAACAATCCCTGCCCGAACCGGATTCAAATCGATGTAAGCCGCCATCGTAGCCAGAGCTGCCTCTCCGTCCACGCAGACACTCTTAAAACGATCCATCCAGAGGGTTCCACGCCGCCCATTCTGCTTATTAAACCAACGACTAAACCTCTCCTTGAGCTCCTTCACGAAAAGGCTGACATCACAAAAGCGATCCTTGAAGCGCTGCAACACCTTTTCCACCTCATCCTCCATTCCCCTTGCGCGGAAACTCTCCAACTCATTGCGAAGCTGCTTCAAAAAGGCCTTGGAATAGACCGTCGCCAAATGGCTCAAAAGCCTCTCTTCCCCTGCCTCGACTTGCTCCCCGGCCTTCGAGTCAAAGCGGCTCAACCATTTTCCCTTCTCGGGAACCTTCAGGAGAATGTGGAAGTGATTATCCATCACGACATACGTGAAAATTTCGACCCCCGAAAACTGCGCCATCCGCCACATCATCCGCCGAAAGGCCTCCTTCTCGGTCGGCCCGAAAAGAAACTCGCCATTCACCGTCCGGGACATGACATGATAGCAGGCCGGGCCTCGTTCAGGCTTGATCCGCCGCCGACTCGCAAAGCCTTTGGGTCGATGAATCCGCCCCAAATATTTCCCGGTTTTCATCTCCGCCAACTCAAGCGGCGTCCATTCCCTCTTGGCACTGGACGCTTTATTCTTCGGTGATCCTGAACTCATGGGAGCAGCCTACCAAGACAGCCACGAACCGTCGATTATATTTTGTATGCCTGGCATATTTTATTGCCTGGCATATTTTATTGTGGCATATTTTATTCACTCGATGGGCGTCCAAAGAAGCTTGTCATAATCGGGCGTATAGGGTGGAAAGCGCTGT
>CALFSW010000212.1 GCA_937916505.1 uncultured Verrucomicrobiales bacterium
AGGGTATCCCCGGTAGGAAGAGGCTCTCCATTTCGGAGATGATTGCGGTGCGTTAAGATCACCGGCAAGTGCGATTGTCATTCCCCGGGAACAATCATAACGTGGCGGGGATGACGATATGGTTGACAGGTTGCACCTCGGGATTGGGACGGGCGTTGGTCCCCGCATTTATAAAAGCGGGACACACCTTGATTGGCTGTGGCCGCAATGAAATCGCCCTTGAGCACCTGAAAAAAAAGTTCTCCGGGGGGCACTTTCGCGCTGCCGACGTCTCAAGCGACCACTCTGTTTCGGAGTTTTGCAGCGAAGCCCTGGAGATCGCCGGAGCACCCGATCTTGTCATCAACAACGCCGCCATGATCAACAACCCGGCACCGCTTTGGAAAATTGGCGCGGATGAATTTGACCAGCTCACTGCGGTCAACATCAATGGCGTCGCCAATGTCATCCGGCATGCCCTTCCTTCGATGCTCGCGGAAGAAAAAGGCATCGTGGTCAATCTCTCTTCCGGCTGGGGACGCTCGACCTCGCCTGAAGTCGCTCCCTACTGCGCAAGCAAATGGGCCATCGAAGGACTCACCAAATCGCTTGCCGAAGAACTGCCTTCCGGCATGGCGGCCGTCGCCCTCAATCCGGGAATCATCGCGACCGACATGTTGCGCAAGTGCATGGGGCCCGATGCCGAAAACTTTTCATCGCCCGAAGCCTGGGCCACAACGGCGGCCCCTTTTTTGCTGGGACTCACTCCGGCTGACAACGGGCAGTCTCTCACCGCACCATGAATCTGCGACTTCCGTCCCGGGAAATAAAATTTCCCCGCCGCCCTCTCCTGATGGGCATTGTGAACATCAATGACGACTCGTTTTCAGGAGATGGCACCCTCGATCCGATCGAAGCAATCGATCTCGCCCGCAAACACATTCAAGAAGGAGCTGACATCATCGACATCGGAGCTGAGTCCGCGCGAACAAACCGGGAGGCCATTTCAATCGACGAAGAAGTCCGCCGTTTAAAATCCTTCCTGAACCACTGGCCGAAGCTCCGGGACGAAACGAAAGGGGCCGATGACGGGCAACTCTCCCCCGCCCTCCTCTCCGTCAACACATGGAGACCGGAGGTCGTGGAGCGGATTCTCGGACCCGATGTCGACCTTCTCAACGACATGTCGGCCCTGCCCGATCACCACAATGCCAGCCTCTGCGCGAAGCACGGGATTCCGCTGCTCATCATGCACTCGGTCGGACAGCCCAAGATCTCACACACTCATCAAAAATGGGAGGACCTGATGGGCTCGATGCTTGCATTTTTTGAAGAAAAGATCGCCGCGGCGATGGCGGCCGGGTTGGCCCGCGACCAGATCGTGCTCGATCCCGGCCTCGATTTTGCAAAGCAAAAGGAGGACAACCTGCTCGTCCTTCGCCAACTTGAAAAAGTGGTTGCACTGGGATGCCCGGTTCTCCTTCCCATCTCACGCAAGACCGTCATTGGAGATGTTTTAAACCTCCCCAATCCGTGCGACCGGGATCCCGGAACGCTGGCCCTCCTCACTCATGGCATGATCAAGGGAGCCCATATCTTCCGCGTTCACAATGTCAGGGAATGTTGGGAAACTCTTCGGGTGATCACCCCGTTGATCACTGACACTCTTCACGTCATTGTGAATCTCGCCATCACCGCTGACGGAAAGATTTCCACAACGGGCAAATCTCCGGCTCATTTCACCTCAAAAAGCGACCTGCAACGGCTCATGGAAATCCGAAAACGAGCCGACGCCATTTTGGTTGGGCGGGGAACGCTGGAGGCGGATCAAATGACCCTGACGGTGGACGGCCATGATCCATGGCGATGTGTCATCTCAAAAAGTGGCAATTTTGATCCCGCCCATCCCCTGTTTCATACCAAAGGTGGCCCCAGACATCTCATCGTGGATCCCGATGCGGACGTAAACGAACTCCCCGCGACAATTCATCACTCGGGACTTGCCGGCTTTCTTGATGAAATTCGAGGGAATCCATCGATTAACACGCTCTTGTGTGAAGGGGGAGGATCCCTGATCAGGGAGCTCTTCGAGCTGGACGTGGTCGATGAAATCAAGCTGACCTGGGCTCCACACACCTTGTTCGGAGGGAAAAGCGCCCCCACCTTGACCGGACTTCCCGGAGATTTCCTGCCTGCCTCGCGGCAATACGAACTCTCAAAAATGGAAAAAAACGGGGACTCCGAGGTCTTCTTGACTTATCATCGGCCTTGAGTTTTTCCCTTTTTAAAAGCTCCCGGTCCCGCGGACGCAGCGCCGAATGCGCGATCGTTCCCGGCGCGGCGGCCTGGCACTCATCCCGACCGGTGGTTGTGGCAAAGGCGAAGTTTCTCTTTGAAGAGTTCATGCTTTATCACTGCGACCTTGTGCCGGGAAAACAGGGCCTAGGAAAGCCGGCGATGGAGCCAGGAAAAGGGGAGCACCCCCGAGCACGCCGCCGATGTCAAAATGGCTCGTCCCACCACGTTGGTGAGACAACGATGGAGGCCAAGTGCCAGTTTCACCCGACTTCGGAAGCGCTCATCCAGCGAACAACGAATTCTCTTTTTCGCCTCCTCCCAGGACACCTCCCCGGAATGATAACGAAACAGATGCGGGAGCGCACACTCCGCGGATTCAAAGGCCATCGACATGCCATTTCCGGTAAAAGGAGGGATCATTCGTTCGGCATCACCAAGAGTACAAAGAGCACTCTCAGCCCCCTGTGATCCGAGGTGAAATCCACTGATACCCGTGAGGGATTTGGGATCCATGGTCGCCCGGTCAAGGCGATCCGCCAGAACTTCGAGACCCGAATGCCGAAGGGCATCGACGATTGGATTTTCACCTTTGCGGTTCTTCCTTTTTTTAAAGAGCCCGCACACGTTCACCAGGGAACCATCCGGAGTGATCGGAGTCAGACCAATGTAGCTGCCCTCTCCAATATGCATTTCAAGATATCCCTCCAGATTCAATCCTTCAAAATGTCCCTTAAGCCCGAGGAGCTGGCTTTCCTTTTCGAGATGACGTCCCGCCGCCCAAACCAAGCCCTCGCGCGGAACCGGCTTGGCCCGATCGTTTGTCCGAAGGACGCCTCCCTCTTCCTCAAAAACACGGCGTAAACGCTCATCCATTTCCCAACGAGACATCCCCAGCGCCGGCCGGGGGAGGGTTGCTTCGAGAATCCGGCATTCTCCCATCCACCATCGCGTTGAATGATGACGGAGGGCATCGTGGAAAATTGGGGCGATCCCAAGGACCTCCAGGGTATTTTCCGTGACCCCGTTGATAAACTCCCCGCAAACCCGGTGGCGGGGGTAAGTGCTGGCTTCACGAAGAAGCACCGGAACGCCACGCCGGCGCAATGCGATCCCAAGCGAGAGTCCGGCAAGCCCGCCACCCGCAATCTCGATCTTCTTCATCGCCGCCAAGCTAGCACACGAAGCCCTCCGAGCAACGAGACCTCTTCCCGCCACTCCCAACCATCTCCCAAATTCATGAGTTCCGGCAACTCACCTTTTTGAAAACCCGCACGGATGCTCACCATCATATCGTGTCGGGTCACTTCATTGATAAACGGCCAAAGCAGTTTCCCCTCGAGCAAAGATGACGAACAGCGCCACGGTTCGACGGCAACGAGACGACGACGCGTTTTCATCAATTGCCCCAGCCGGGCCAGGTCCTTCTCCTCGAAGTGATGGAGAATAAGATTTGCGACAACCGTATCCCCCTGAGCCTGCGAAAAAGTCTCGAAGAGATCCCCCGCAAGCCAAGGAACATCAAGCGCCGCGGGTTTCTCTTGAAAATCAAGTCCGGTGACCTTTCCCAGGCTTGCCATTTGCGCGGTCAGATACCCGCTTCCGGCCCCCAGCTCGATGATTCCTCCTTCATCAAGCTGGCGCATGATCCACCGCTCGTTTCCCATGAGAAAGTTGATGAGACGAAGATCCCTCCGACTCCGAACCGCCGCGGGATCATCCCCGGGGAGGGAGTCCAGCAATTCGGGTTTCACTTCGCGTTTCATTTCTTCTTTGATAAAGATCCATTCGCAATGGTCAAGAGAGGGCGCATTCATTAGCGTTTCCTTCATGACTTCTGCCGCTGAAAAAGCCTCCGTGCTCATCAAGGCCCTGCCCTATCTGCAACGCTTTCGCGGAAAGACTTTTCTGATCAAAATGGGCGGTTCGGCAATGGATAGCCCGGAGCTCGTCCGGGAGGTGATGCGCGATATTATTTTTCTTGAGGTCGCAGGGATCCGCCCGGTCATCGTTCACGGAGGGGGAAAAGCAATCTCGGCGGCAATGAAGGAATCAGGGCTTGAGGCGGAGTTTGTCGGAGGCCTGCGAATCACCACTCCCGAAGCGATCAAAATCGTGGATGCAACCTTGCACGGAAAGATCAACCAAGGCCTGGTTGAAACGATCAATGAATTTGGAGGAAGGGCCGTGTCAATTCACGGGACAACAGTTTTCTCGGCCAAACAACTCTGCGGAATCAATGACCAGGGTGAGCCGGTCGACATCGGCAGAGTGGGGCAGGTGACCCATTGCCGGATTGATGAAGTCGTCGAAGCCCTTGCAAGCGGGTTTGTGCCGGTCATATCTCCCCTGGGCTCCCACGTGGACACCGGTGAAATCCACAATATCAACGCCGACCTGGCGGCAGCGGCGTTGGCCTGCTCCCTCAAGCCTGCGAAGTTGGTCTATCTCTCCGATGTCCCGGGACTTCTTCGCGATCCTTCCGACGAGGGATCACTCATTGAATCCGTGACCGAAGACGAGGCCCGCGGGCTCATGGACGACGGAACGATCTCCGGAGGAATGATTCCCAAAATCACCTCGGCCCTGGATGCCCTTGCGAGCGGGGTCGAGAAAGTCCACTTCATTGACGGCAGGGTCCCCCACACCCTCTTGCTTGAAATTTTCACCAAATCCGGAATCGGCACTGAATTGCGCTGATTGATTCATGGTTCACGGATGAGCCATCCATTTTAATGGGAGGGAGCGCTCATTTCGAGTTCTCCCTCGCGCAGCGGATCAACTTTTTTTGCCCGTTCGTTACCACGTAAAAGTCGCCCCAAGGTAGAAGGCCCGGCCGGGCCCTTCGATTTCACTCCCCGTGCCGAATGAATCAGGGAAAATCTCATATCCGGTGTCGAAGAGATTTTCCACCCGGGCGTGAAGGGTGACATTTTCGTTCAGACGATATTCGCCGTAGAGCCTTGTCGTGGCCCGGCCATCGGTCGATGGATTATTTCCAGCCAGATACGCGGCTCCTCCCACATAGGACACGCCGGTTCCCACCATCCAGGAGTCCGTCTCGTAGCTCACATCAAAGGCCGCCAATTCATCCGGCAGATCGATCACCTCCTCATCGAATTGCGCCGTGAAGGCAATACGATACCGCAATCGTTCATCGAGAAAGTGGCCGCTCGCCTCAAGCTCAAGACCACTCACCGAAGACTCACCGGAACGATTCACCCGCATGACACGGTTGCTTAATCCGAGAGGATTCCCGACCGTGCTCACACGGGAAACGATGGCATTTTCCAGATTCTGATCGAAATACGTCAGCCCGACGCGGTGATCTCCAAACCGCTGGCTCACTCCGGTTTCCCAACCGCGGATTCCCTCCGATTCCAAATCGGGATTGGCGATTTGGGTTGAAAAGGGTGACGGGAAAAATTCCGAATCCAGTCGGGTGGGGTTTCGATAAGCATCACTCAATCTCACATGAAACCGTGTTCCGGATTCCGCGGTTGTGTATGCCGCACCAATGTTCCAGGCGGTATCTCCTCCAAACTCATCATGCTCGTCGTAACGTCCTCCTGCTTCGAGCAGGAGAGCATCGAATGGACGGTAATAGAAGTTGGTGTAAACTCCGGCCGTTGTGTCATCAGCAGAACGACCGCTCGTATTTGCGTAGTCACTGTGACCCGCTTCAAGCCCGGCAACCACGGACCACGAATCATTTAGCTCAACTTCGTGACTCCAATTGAAGGTGAACCTTTCATAGTCGGTCCCATAGTGAAAACCATCAAAGTCACCCCGATAGTTTTCGTTGTAATACCCCAGGGTCAGGCGCGAGGCCCACCCGGGCGAAACATCGTAGTAGGCATTCACGGCGAACAGCGAGGTCTCGGTTTGTATTTCTGAATTCCGGGGCCCGAAGGCCGTCAACGCCCGCGTCTTAAGGAAATTATCGCTTCCGCGATAGCTGACCTTCAAGCGAAGATCATCACGCAACTCCCATTGCAACGCCAGGTTGGCATGGTTTTGTTCGTAATCGTGGAGGGGAAGATTGGCGTAGGTGTCATTGGAAGTAAAAAGACGCCCCACTTCAACTCCGTAGGCAAACCGACCAAGTTTCCCTTGAGAACTAAAAGCCAGGCGATAGGTGTCGAAGCTTCCCCCTTCCCCAAAAAGTGTGAAGGACGGCGTGCCGGTCCCCACCCCGGTCTCGTAGCCAATCACCCCTCCCCCTGCGCCGGTGCCGTAAAGAACACTTTGAGGACCTCGTAAAACCTCCAACCGGGTGATATTTCCCAACTGGCTGTTCGCAAGAAAACTCCCGCTTCCATTCATCGCATCGGAAATCTTAACCCCGTCAACAACGACCTGCTGGTAGTTCGTCGGCAAGCCACGAAGAATTGCCGTTCCGGTATTACCGGTGAGACCGGCGGTCGAAAGGGCCTGCGCTCCGGGGACGAGTTCCAACGACTCCAGCAAGCGGGACCGTTGCATTCTCGCCAATTCATCGGCGGTCACGACCCCTACCGAGGCGGCATTGTCATTTGCGGACGAATCGATCCGCCTCGCCAGCACTGTGAGTGGTGCCAATTCTTCGACTTCTTGTGCCGGACAAATGCCCGCTCCAATGAGTCCCGTCAGTCCAAAAAGGACGTTCTTTTTTTCAATCATTCGTTGGTTTCAAATCAGGGTCCTGAAATCCGCAGGGCCCGGGTTTGTCTTGGATTTCAGGCTGGCGATCTGGCTCGCCCGGTCTTTCGAAAGACAAAGCTCACAGTGGCGGAACCGCTCCGGAATCCCTCATCAAAGAAGTCACCGGATTCCCCATCAATTTACTGCCCGTGCGACGGGCTTCCCAAAATCACCGGGCCCTCGCGAGCACCGGCAGGCAAGCGATAAGCCAAGATAGATCCATCGAGAAGCTCAAAGGGGCGAATTCCAAGGTTCCGGGTAGACTCTCATTGAGAACCTTGCGACCTGACGGCTTCCGTGACAGACTCAGGGGAGTTTCGGTGACAGTGACTCGCTAACCAAACGTATATTTTGTTAAGCATTCTTAACAAAGGATTGTTTTTACCCCACTTTCCCGTAACCTTCTCCTTTACGATGAACCTACGTTGCTACCAGACCATTCTTCTCCTCTCGACATCAGTGGTATTGACCGGCTGTTCGAGCATCGGTAACAAACCGTCCTACAATCCCGACCTGGGACCATTCGATGAGGACGGAAATTACGTGGAAGCGTGGGCCGATAACCCTCCCAAGCGCGGTTCGACCCGCCGGAAAACACCCTCCAATCCGAAACCCGAGCCCAAGCCCGAACCCCGGATCGTTTCAACTCCGAAACCCAAGCCTGTTGCCACCCCTCGTCCGGTCACCACGGCCAAGGTCACTCCAAAACCGAAGCCCAAACCTCGCCCGGTGGTCAAACCAAAGCCCAAGCCAAAACCAAAACCGGTTGTGGTGAAACCGAAGTCGATCAAGCACATGGTCAAAAAAGGCGACACCCTTTACGGGCTTTCCAGGCGCTATGGTGTCAGTGTTTCTGCCATTCAAAAAGCCAACAGGCTCTCCGGAACAACCATCCGGACCGGCAAGACGATTGTCATTCCAAAGTAGCCACGGAAGAGTCTTCCAGGCCCTCGTTTGGTGAAATGTCACCCTCTCATCTCGACGTATGAAAGGTCAGTCATGAGAGTCTTACTTTTCCTTGCCCTTTTCACGGCCTTCCTACCCGCCAAGGATCCCCGGCTTGAGGGCCCCGGACTTGCCATTAAGCTCATCTCGGAAAATCGAAGCGTCACCGCCGGACAACCATTCACCGTAGGGCTCCACATCCATCACTATCCCGGTTTCCATACGTATTGGAAGAACCCGGGAATCGTGGGAATGGTCACATCCCTTGAGTGGACTCTTCCGGAAGGCTTCACCGCCTCCGAAATTCAATGGCCCTATCCGGAAAATACCTTCATGGGCGAATATCCATGCCACGGGTATGAACGCGACGTCACCCTGCTCGTCACCATTACCCCGCCCAGGGAAATTCCTGCCAAGGAAATCACCCTGAAAACCAATGCGATGTGGATGGCCTGCGCCAAAGGGTGCTTCCCGGGATACGAAACTTTTTCGATCTCTCTCCCTGTCACCAGGGAAGCTCTTGCTGATGCCACGGCGAAGGCCCACATTGCCAAAGCCGCCAGCGAAATGCCTTCGACAAAGCACCACGTCAAAGCAACGCTGCTCAGCAAGGTCGACGCCCCCCGGATCAAGATTCACTTTAAAAGTAAAAAAAGGCTGCCCTCCAAAGACCTTTATTTCTTTTCCAACGACCGCCAAATCTCATCGGACAAGCCTCAGAAATTTGAAACCCAAAAGGATGGTTCAATCATTCTGACGGTGCCACGATCCGAGTTTTCTCCCGAAGGAGAAAACTCCATTGAAGGTGTCTTGAAAGCGGGCAAAAAGCATCTCACTTTGAAAGCAACTTCAAGCACCTGATCATTTGCAAGCCCGCGGGCTGCCCCTGGAACCCAAAGCCATTCAAACCCATGCCTGATCTCGATCTCCAAAATACCACCCGACGGCATTTTCTACGTGATTGCAGCACGGGACTGGGAGGGATGTGGTTGGCCAATGAGCTGGCCATGGATGCTGCGGCAGCCTCTCCCATGATCATCAATCATGACCCTGCGGCCCCCCTCGCTCCGCAATTGCCTCCGATGAATCCCAAGGTGAAGCGGGTCATCTACCTCCACATGATCGGAGCGCCGTCCCAACTGGAGCTTTTTGACTACAAGCCCATCCTGAAAAAATACGACGGCAAGGACTGCCCGCAAAGTTACCTCGAAGGCGAGCGCTTCGCCTTTATTCAGGGGACACCCCAAATGCTCGGCCCGGTCTACCCTTTCCAACAACATGGAAACTCGGGTGCCTGGATTTCCGATCGCCTTCCCGAGCTATCCAAGCACGCTGACAAACTCACCTTCATCAAAACGATGAAGACGGACCAGTTTAACCACGGCCCCGCCCAACTCATGGTCCACACCGGTCACGCCCGCCTCGGCTACCCCTCGATCGGGTCATGGGTCACCTGGGGACTGGGTTCTGAAAACCAAAACCTCCCCGGTTTCATGGTTCTTCTCTCGGGCGGACGTGTTCCCCGCGTCGGCAAATCACTCTGGGGGTCCGGCTTTCTCCCCTCGGTTTACCAGGGCGTTCAATGTCGATCCTTTGGAGACCCCGTTCTGAACACCCGAAACCCAAAGGGCATTTCTCCAAAATCCCGGCGCCGCGCACTCGACGCCCTTCAGGAATTGAACCACGAAACTTTTTCCGAGCTTGCCGATCAGGAGACCGTCACCCGTATCGCCCAATACGAGATGGCCTTCCGGATGCAAACATCCGTCCCGGAGGTCATGTCCATCGACGACGAACCCCAGTCCATGCATGACATGTATGGCACCCGGCCCGGCAAGGAATCCTTTGCCAATAACTGCCTCCTCGCCCGCCGCCTCGCCGAAAACGGAGTCCGCTTCATCCAACTTTACGACTGGGGATGGGACACCCACGGATCAAACAACAGCGAAGCTCTCAACGGAGGCTTCAATAATAAATGCCAGTCGATCGACAAACCCATTTCCGCCCTTCTCACCGACCTCGAACAACGGGGTATGCTCGAAGACACACTCGTTGTTTGGGGAGGAGAATTCGGTAGAACCCCCATGCAGGAAAATCGTAACGGAGCCAAAATGGCTTTCCTCGGCCGCGATCACAATCCCAATGCCTTTACCCTGTGGATGGCCGGAGCTGGAATCAAACCGGGAGTCAGCCACGGCGAAACGGATGAGATGGGCTATCGGGCACTCCCCGGACAGGAAGTCCCGCTTCACGACTTCCACGCAACCCTGCTTCATCTCGTCGGGATCGATTCAAACCGACTTTCGGTGCCACGTCAGGGGCTCAACGAAAAACTGACCGGAGTGAAGCACGCCAAACTCATCAAGGAAATTCTGGCCTAGAAGAGCAACGCATGGGGTGACAGGGCCGGGTATTGCCCCCTGACCGGCAAGTCAGGGTCTCACACGACCCTGCCACGGGGGCGTTGCATCACAGCATATTGTCAGCTTTGGGGGCTTCCTCCCCGCGAAACACACACTGGGAGAGGAACCACACCTTGGCTGTCGGAAGGTGAGACCACCCAAAACACCTCTTCGTTCGAAATGAATTGATTTCTAACGAATGCCCCACACAGGAGTCTAAGAGGAATTTTGCCACTCTCACCCCTTTCGGGAACCATCTTCTCCCACGCGGGAATCAAATTGCACGAGAACATCACTTCCGCCCGCCCACGGAGCCAGGAAACGCTTTCGTGGTGAAGTTTCCGGGAACAAATAATTGGACTTCCGCTCTCTCAGTTTTTTCCCAATCAGATAAGTTGCCACCGCCATCACGAGAAGGAGCAACGGAACACCGATCATCAGACTACGGTGAAAGTAGAAACGGTTACTCCGGTTGACTTTCTGAAGCTCCCTCCTTTCTCCTCTGACCTTGTCGTAATTGCGATCGATCCTCGACATCACCAGCCCTAAATAGCCCAGTTCGTCGGTCAACTCCCGGGTCCCTTTTAGAACCTTCATCCGTTGGTCGGATTCCCGAGACGCCCGCTTCCTGACATCCTCCATGGCGCTCTTAATGGAATCCTCAAAATCCGTTACCAGAGCGCCGGACCACCCCGGCGAGCGATTCAATTCGCCAAAAAACTTTGGGAAGTCGGGTTCGCCAACCACGTGCAGAACCAGGCCCCAAAGTCTCCCATCGCACCATTCGCGTCCCAGCTTTCGGGCGAAAACAACGTCTCCCAATTCAGGCTTGTCCGGAAGAATCACCACAAATACCGAAGTCCCCCACTTCTCCTTCGAAATGACGATATTCCGCGACATTTCGTTTCGGGCCTCAACGGTCAACCAATTGTCCGGATCATAAATCCCGCCTGCAGGTGGCTCCGGGTATTTCCCCGTCTCAAAATCATTCCGCCCCATGAGCGGCAATACACACACCATAAAAAAGATCCCCATCAACCTCATTTGCTTCTCCTTTCCCGCTTGGAATTCCCCGAACCTTTCTTGCTCTTTTTCCTCCTCTTTTTTTTCTCCACCCGCTCCGCTCCTTCCTTAAGAACTTTTTCAATTCCCTCGATGAATTTCAGGATCCCGGTGGCATAATCGCGGCCGAAAAAATACTGCCGGTTAAAACGTAACACCGCGGTCAGCTGTTCATCATCCAAAAAGGGCTCAATCGCATATCCGAAAGAAACCGACACCCTCCCGTTGGCATCATCAATCACCATGAGGCTCGTCCAGGGTCGCAGCCCGGCCTCCTCTTGATCGGCCACCGGACTGGCATTCATCATCCAAAATCCGAACTCCCGGGGGTCGGCCTCCGGAGAAAGATCAAGAACGCAAAAACAGAACCGGGGTTGGGGGAATTTTTTGGCCAGCTTGGCCAGGGCCTTTCCAATTTCACGACGCTCCACCTCATTGAGATTCCCGGCAGGATCGATAAACCGTTCCATCGGAGGAGCAGGAAACGGAAATTTTTCGACCGACACGTGCCCGGTGCAGCCACATCGGTGACACTGGTCGACAGGGTCCTTGGTCGTCAACCGGCATCCCGGGCAAGCCATCACGCTCTTGGCAAAACTACCGGCGCGGTAGACCTTTCTCCCTTTGAACTCGTCCCTTTCTTCCGACATGGGTTTAGCTTTCAGCGCGAAGGGTGACCGAGCGACCGTGGGCATGCAGTCCTTCCATTTCCGCAAAGTGTTCGACCACTTTGCGGGACTTCCTGACTGCGGCCTGATCCATCCGAACGACACTGGCGCGACGTTGAAACTGATCGGCACGAAGCCCCGAAAATGACCTCCCCGATCCTTCGGTCGGCAAGGTGTGACTTGGGCCTGCAAGGAAATCACCGACCGCAACCGCCGAATAGTTTCCGACATAAATTGCACCCGCAGTGCGCACCTCTTCGAGCCACTTGTCTTCATCCCTGGAAACGAGAATCAGGTGCTCGGGAGCCCAGTCATTCACGATGGCAATCGATTCTTTCATCGACTTGGTCAACAGCAGGAAGCCGCCTTTCTTGAGTGCCTTTCTGGCAATTTCACGACGAGGGATCTCAGCCAGTTGACTTTCCAACTCTAATTGAATCTCTTTAAACAGTCTCTTCGAGTGGGTCACCACCCCGACCACTGAATCCGGACCGTGCTCCGCTTGAGCCAGGAGATCGGAAGCGAGAAAGCAGGCATTCCCCGTGGCATCGGATGCAATCAAGACCTCACTCGGCCCGGGCAGAAGATCAATCGACACCGCACCGACCATCTGACGCTTTGCCTCGACGACGTAGCTATTGCCCGGACCAAAAACCTTGTCCACCGGAGCGATGGATCCGGTTCCCAGAGAGAGTGCGGCAATTCCATGCGCCCCCCCTGCCTTGTAAATCTCGGTCGCACCCGCCGCATCGAGCGCATAAAGCAGATCCATGTTGACCGAACCGTCGACCCGCGGAGGCGTCGCCGCCACAATCTCCGGCACTCCTGCGGCCTGTGCAAACCCCGCCGTCATCAAGGAAGTCGAAACCAGAGGGGCCTTTCCTCCCGGCACATAAACCCCCACCCTGTCAAAAGGCACAAATCTCTCTCCCACTTCAACACCCTGGGGATTTTTGGCAGTCCAATTCTTACGAAGACTCTTCTTTGCAAAGGAATGGATATTCTTCAGCGAAACCTTGATCGCCGCCTTCGTTTCCTTGCTCACAGAAGCCCGCGCACGGGCTAACTCGGCATCACTCACCCGCAATGTTCCCACGGTCAGCTTTGCCCCATCGAACTTTTCCGCAAAGGAAATAAGGGCCTTGTCACCCTTCTTTGCGACTTCCGCCACAATTCCCGCCACGGTATCAGACACCGCATCGCTGGGAATTGCCCGGCGATAGAGCTTCTTCACAAAAGCAGCATAACCCTTATCCTCGTGAGTGAGAATTTTCATCACCGCTATCTAATCGGAGTTAGCGGGAAGAACAAGCCAATCGATCTTTTGAGGCAAACTATCCGTTCAATTTCTCCAGACTCCTGGCAAGAAATTTGCCGTCTTTCCGGAAGAGTTTTCCATCAAAATAGATTTCGCCCCCTCCGTAGTCCTTTCGCTGAATATTCACCATATCCCAGTGGACCGAAGAACGGTTGCCATTGTCGGCTTCATCGTAGGCCTGTCCGGGCGTGAAGTGGAAACTCCCGGCAATCTTCTCATCGAATAGAATATCACGCATGGGCTCGAGAATCACCGGATTGAAACCAAGAGCAAACTCGCCGACGTATCGTGCCCCCGCATCACTATCGAGAATCTTGTTGAGGTCCTTGGTCTTCCCTCCTGCCGCTTCCGCTTTGACGATTTTCCCTTTCTCAAAGATCAGTTTGATCCCATCAAATCCAATCCCGCGATAAATGGTCGGCGCATTGTAAGTGATCACCCCTTCCACCGACTCCTTGACCGGAGCAGTGAAGACCTCGCCATCGGGAATATTGTAATTCCCCCCGCACGCGATCGCGGGAATCTCTTTGATCGAAAATTTCAAATCAGTCCCCTTTCCCAAAATATGCACGTCATTGGCCTTCGCCATGAATCGGGCCAAGGCATTCATCGACGGCACAAGGCTCTTGTAATCGAGCAAGCAAACCTTGAAGTAAAAATCCTCAAATGCCTCGGTGCTCATCCCCGCCTGCTGGGCCATTGCCGGATGTGGCCAGCGAAGAACACACCACTTCGTTTTCTTCACCCGGTGGTCAAGCACCTTGCGAATATGCTTCATCGCAATGCCCATCTGATTCGCCGGGACATCGCTGGTTTCGGTAATATTATGGGAACCTCGAATCGCGATGTAGGCATCCATATCCTTCATCTCGGTCAGAAGATGCCTGGCCGTCGCCTTGTATTGCGCATCGCTCGCCTTCATTAAAAGCTCGCGACTGAGGCGATTGGAACCAAGGCGAAGAAAGGGCTCGCCCTTTCGGGCCCGCACCTCACGGATCAAAGCGACCGCCATGTCCTCCGGGGTATCGACAAGATCCAGAAGAATCTTTTCACCCTTTTTAAGAGAGGTTGAGTAACGAATGAGTTGTTTGGCCAGTTCGGTATACCTTGGATCCATGGACCGAAGAAACCGTGTTGCCCATCATTGGACAATCAGAAAAAACAAGCCCCGCCCAATTTGAGATTCAAAGAAGGCCAAGCAGTCCTAATTGTTGTCGCGCCATTGCTCGTAGCTGCGCTCACCCGGAATCTCCGGATCATCAAGATGCGAATTAGCATCCAGCTTGCGACCCAGCTCTGAATCATCAAATGCCCCACCCCCGGCTCGCCGGCTGTTGGTGGACTCACAAGAAGTCAAAACGGACACAAAGATCACGGAGAGGACAGTAAACATAGCACGTTTCATTACAGGGACTATGACTGTTAAGATCGCTCCGGCAAGTCCGGACTGACACCCGAAAGAAGAAAAGGAATCCCCACCTTACTTCTCTTCCCCGATCATTCCGGAGGCTGCCTTGGAGAGAGCCTCTGCGAGACCTTCAGGCAATCCGAATTCCGGAATCTCTTTCAGAAAGAGACGCCAGTCCTTCTTCATCCCACTTCCCAGATAGGCATTCAAGCGAGCGGCCACCGTCGAATCTGCAAGAGATTTCCCATCGGGATAGGTTTTGCTCAGAATATCGCGCACCTCCGAAAAGCGAGTCAGGTAATACTTTTGATGATACCCTTCGGCATAAGTGAATTTTCCAACCGGCAGGATGCTGGTCTGCACCTCCTCCACCTCAACTCCCTGCTTTTTGGCAGCGGCCGCCCGGGAGGCCTCGGCAGATTTCTTCTGGGATTCATCATGATAAAAAACCCCGTTCATATACTGGCGGGAGGAGTTGATCTGGTCGCATCGATGGGCGGACCAAAAAATGTCGAGTAAATCTGCGTAACTTAAGACCTTGGGATCGAAATCGATCGAAAGCACCTCGGTGTGGTTCCCAAGACTATAGTAAGAAGGACTTTCCTTCTCACCACCCGCATATCCAACCCGCGTGCGTAAAACACCTTTGAGACTTCCGAACTCGGAGTCAGGTCCCCAAAATCACCCCAAACCAAACGTTGCCGTTTCAAATTTCACTTTCGCCGTTTTTGCATCGAGCGGAAGCGTCGTTGCCGACACCTTGCCGTCAGCCTTGGGTAGTTTCTCTCCGGGAGCGATTCCTGCCATAACAGCTAAACCTGCAATCGCTCCGCCAATGATCAATCGAAATTTCATAGCACTGGTGTTATGATGGCACGGAATTAAAATTAATCCAGCAGAAGGAAACCTTCCTCGTTTTCCCTTTGCTTCCCGGCAGAATCCACCAAAACCTGCTACCGACGAATGATTGAGCCCCGCACAGTTTCCGAATTCGCCGAACAGGTCCTCATGGGGACTTCGCTTGAGGAAAAACTCACCCACGCCCCAAGGTCCCTCATCCTGGATCCCCCGAAACGAGGAAACTTCACAACACCCGCCCGGCCCGGCCGCCCCGATCATTTAAAACCCAGATCCAATCACGGAAAATCCCCTTTCCCGGGCGGGGATCACATTCACAACGAAGAACAGCGCGGCATCCTCCTTCATTTTTTCGCAAATCACGAGCTCCTCGCCGTGGAGCTCATGGCTCTGGCCCTCCTCAAATTCCCCGACGCCCCCGACGCCTTCCGCAAAGGCGTCCTCCGCACCCTGCAAGAGGAACAGGATCACACCCGTTGGTATCTCGAACGAATGAAGTCCTGCGGCCTCAATTTTGGCGACTACCATCTCAGTCCCATGATCTGGTCACACATTTCCTCCATGGAAAGCCCCCTCGACTACGTCTCGCGACTCTCCCTCACCTTCGAACAAGCCAATCTCGATTACGCCAATCATTACTCAAAAATCCTCGCGCAAGCCGGAGATCAAGAATCCGCCGACCTCCTCGCCAGGATTTACAAGGATGAGATTGCCCACGTCGGCTACGGTTTGAAATGGCTCCGTCGCTGGAAGGAAAACGCCCAAAGCGATTGGGACGCCTGGCACAAGCAACTTCACTTCCCCCTCTCCCCAATCCGCGCCAAGGGCATGACTCCATTCAACGAAGAAGGACGTCGAAAAGCCGGACTCACCGAAGATTTCATCTCTTCTCTCAAACATTTTCAAGCCTCCCGCGGCCGCAGCCCCGACCTCTACTGGTTTAATCCCGACGTCGAACTAGCCGCCGCCTCTCAAACCTGGACACCCCCAAAACGTCTGGAAGATCTCGCCGCTGATCTCGAATACGCCTTTGCCCTCGCCGCCACCTCATCCGACGACCTCGTCCTCCTCCGCAACCTCCCCACCGCCCACCACCGCGAATATCTCGCCCAACACAACCTCTCCTTTCCCGAAGTCGCCCCCCTCTCCGAACTCACCACCATCCGCAAAGAACGAAACATCCGCGAGGAACGCCCCTGGGGAATCGCCAAACCCGCGCTCCTCTCAAAGCAACTCGGGCTCGAGCTCAGAGCCTTGGTGGATACAGATCCCATTCCATCAGCAATCTGTAAAAACGAGCCTGAAATCCGCCTTTTTACCGAATGCCACCCTCATGACAATTGGATCGCCAAGCCTCTTCTTGGCTCCGCAGGTCGTGGCATCATTAAATTTGCAAAGGGACCGGGAAATGACAGTCCCCCCATCCAGGGAAGCTACCTCATCGAACCCTGGCTCACCAAAGCCCTCGAATTCTCCCTCCTTTATCATTCCAGCCCGCCCGAACAAGGCGGCCTCCGCTTCTTGGGAATTTGTCGTCAGGAAGTGAGTAAGAACGGCCAATGGGAATCCTCTACCTCCTTCCCCAAACCGGCCACCGGGCTCCCCCAGGAACAAGCACGTCTCATCTCCAACCAAGTCCTCCCCGAAGCTAAAAAAGAGATCATGCAAGCCCTTTCCGGGCTCCTTGAAAAACACCAATACCACGGCCCCGTCTGCATCGACTCCTTCCTCCACGACACCACCGGGGGCCTCCAATGGCACCGCGTCAGCGAGATCAATGCCCGTTGGACCATGGGTCGCCTGGCCCACCAACTTCGCCTCAAACTTTCGCCCAACCGCTCCCTCACTCTCACAAGCGCCCCCCCCCAAACAGCCACTTCTTCAAAGAACACCCTCCTCCTCGGCGACCCCGGGACCGCCAGAACCAGGGTTCCCGTCGCCATCATCAACAACCAATAGATCTCCAATATTCACCCTTCACTCTTCCCCTTTCACCACTCACTATTGAAACCCATGAGCCAACTCTCACAAGCCGTTAGCATCAATCCGTATTTCAAAGTTCAACCAGGCAAGCTCGACGCCTTCAAAGAAACCATGAAGGAATTCGTGGCCCGCACCAGCACCGAGGACACCTGCCTCTATTACGACTTCTCGGTCTGCGGTGACCAGGTCTTCTGCCGCGAAGCCTACATCGGAGCCGCCGGCGTCCTTCGCCACCTCGAAAACGTGGGATCCTGCATCGAGGAAGCCCTAACTTTTTCCGAACTCTATCGCATTGAAATCCACGGCCCCGCTGCCGAACTTGATCAACTCCGCGGGCCCCTCGCCGACCTCAACCCCGAGTTCTACGAGCACGTCACCGGCGTTGCGAAATAAGTAAACCTCACCTATCGTTTCAATATGCCCACGAAGAAGGAAATACAGGACCTCTACTTCATGGACGCCCGTTTCAAGCTTCTTGAAATCGCGTCCTTCCTGGATCGCGTCGATCGTCACGAAGGCGAACCCGACTTCCGGCACCCCGCCTTCATGAAAGCGCTCGAAGCGATGCAAAATCCACCTGTCGGCACCACCCGTGCCCAAGCCGTGCACCTCGCCTTTTCCGACCATTCCACGGAACCCGCCGAATCCGCCGGAATCCAGTTTGCCCTTGGAGCCTACAACGAGGAGGTTGACTCATGAAATACATCGAGCCACACGCCCACATGGTGAGCCGCACCACGGCCGACTATCAATCAATCGCCCAGGTCGGTTGCGAAGCTCTTTGCGAGCCGGCCTTCTGGGCCGGATACGACCGCGCCTCGGCCCAGGGATTTTTCGACTACTACCGCCAGCTCACCGAATACGAACCGGCCCGTGCCGCCAAATTTGGCATCAAGCACTTCTGCTGGCTCTGCATCAATCCCAAGGAAGCCGAGGATCCCGTCTTCGCCCGGGAAGTGATGGCCCTCATCCCCGACTTCATTGACAAGCCCAATGTCCTCGGAATTGGAGAGATCGGCCTCAACAAGAATACCAAAAACGAACTCGCGATCTTTGAAGAACACGTCGAGCTCGCCAAAAAATTCGATCGCCCCATCCTGATCCACACTCCCCACCTCGAGGACAAACTCAAGGGCACCCGCCTCATTCTCGACGCCTTGAACAACGCCAACGTTGATCGCAGCCGGGTCATCATCGACCACGTCGAAGAACACACCGCGCCCCTCGTTCTCGAGCAAGGATACTGGGCCGGCATGACGCTCTACCCCGAGTCAAAATGCTCCCCCGCCCGCGCCATTGACATCCTCGAGACCTTCGGAATGGAAAACATCTGGATGAACTCCGCCTGCGACTGGGGCATCTCCGATCCCCTCGCCGTGATCAAGTGCGCCCTTGAAATGAAAAAGCGCCATCATTCCCCGGAGATCGTCGAAAAGGTCATCTTTGACAACCCCAAGGCCTTCCTCTCCCAGTGTCCAAATTTCTCCCTCTAATCACCGCCCTCTTCCTCACCGCCACCGCGCAATCCGAGGTCGTCCTTTGGAAAGCCACCGGCGCCCTCACCACCGGCACCGGCGTATTCCAGCGTCAGGACCTCTCGCCCGATGACCCGGTCACCCTCCGGATCACCTACGACGACCAAGCCACGCAACAGGTCCTCGCCAACGTCTTTGGAAGAGTCGAAAGCGACTACCGCACCGAGGTTTCGCTCAAAGTCATCATCACTGCAGGAACTTATACCTGGGAAGGCTTTGTCGATTCGGCAACCACCACGGACCCCACTACTTTCCACACCTTCACCTTTTCCTACGCGAGTCCGGAAAAAGTCAAATTCACCGTCAGCTCCACCGACAACGCAACCTTCCCCACCTTCCCTTATCGCCTTGCCGAAAGCACCTCCTCCATCTTTCTCGACTTCCAGGGCACCAACAACACCTTCCTCGACTCCGGCATCAGCGAATTGGATATCCATTCCGAAGCGCTCTCTTCCGCCACCGGAAAAATTTCCACCGGTGTCGGAAACGACCTCTCTTTCACCATCGACCCCGCCTCCCTCGAAGTCCTCAAAGAAGCCAACGAAGTCGTCCCTCCATCTGCTCCCGAACCCTCAATCGAAGCAGCCTCCGATTCCATCTCGCTGAGCTGGCAGAGCGATTTTCGCTTTCGCTATCGCGTAGAATCAACCAACGATCTCTCGGCCGCAACCTGGGATGCTGTCGAAACCAGAAATGGCACCGACGCTGTCATCACCCGCTCCTATCCCGTGGCCGATCCCTCCCTGTTCTACCGCATCGTGGCCCTTGAACGCCCTCCACTCGAGTAAAAGTCCCCATATTCCCCTTTGCCGGGCTCCGTGCCTCTAGTAAGACGCCGACGTGAAGTTTAACAGCCACCACCTCGCCTACTGCACCAATATCCACCCTGCTGAAAGTTGGGCGGAGACTTTCGAGGTTCTTAAAACCGATGTTCTGGCTGTTCGGGACCGGGTTGCCGGCAAGGAACCCTTCGCGATTGGCCTCCGCCTCTCCGCCCAAGCGGCCCTTGAGCTCCTGAAAGACAACCACCTCGATCTCTTCGAAGACTGGCTGACTTCCGAAAACTGCTACGTCTTCACCATCAATGGCTTCCCCTACGGCGCTTTCCACGGCACCCGCGTGAAGGAAAACGTTTACAAGCCCGACTGGACCGAACCCGCCCGCCTCGTTTACACCGAGCAACTCTTCACCATCATCGCCCGCCTCTGTCCGAAGGAATCCGGTGGCTCCGTCTCCACTCTCCCCGGCTCCTTCAAGGAATTCAAAGCGGACGAAGACCTCATTTTCGCCAACCTCTACTCCTGCGCCCTCACCATCGCGTCCCTCGCCAAAAAAACCGGCAAGGACCTCCACCTCGGCCTCGAGCCCGAACCCCTCGGCCACTTCGAAAACACCGAAGAAACCCTCGCCTTTTTCCAACGCTTCTTCGCCTGGTGCAAGGAACGCGACCTGGATGACAAGCCCCTCAAAAAACACCTCGGCATCAACTACGACACCTGCCACTTCGCCCTCGAATTCGAAGATTGCCACCAGTCCCTGGAGGCCCTCACCGACGCCGGCCTCCGCATCTCAAAAATCCACCTCTCCAACGCCCTCTCCTTCGACCCTCAAAACCCCGAAGCCCTCCAGGCCATCCGCCAATTCGACGAACCGACTTACCTTCACCAGGTCATCTTGAATACCTCCCCCCTCACCCGCTTCAGAGACCTCCCCGAATTTGATGGCCACACCACCGCGACCGAAGGGCGCATTCACTTCCACGTCCCCCTTTACTCCGAGCCCCTCGCCCCCCTTTCCTCCACTCTTGATCACGCCGAAGCCGCCCTCACCTATCTCAAGGAACACCCCGAAACCTGCCCCCACCTCGAAATCGAAACCTACACCTGGGGCGTCCTTCCCGACCAGCTCCAAAAGCCCCTCACCGACCAAATCAGCGCCGAGTACGAATGGGTTCACTCCCGATAAATCTCTTTCATGCGAAAGTAAGACCACCTCCGCCAATCCCACGGAAGTTTGCTCGATTGGGATGTTTCCCGCCTGATTGATCTGACCGCAAATCTTGAACCGGTCAAAATCTCTCTCTGCCATCCGGGAATTGGACCAGCTGTTCTGGTATCTCGATAAGGATGAAATTCCAACCGGTCGCCGCATTGCCATGCTCGCCAGAGCTAGCGAGGCCGCCGAACCCATCGCCCCCTCGAAAGCCCCTTTGGAATCTCCCTTTCCAATGGCCCGGGCCACCCGCATTCCCGCTTCTCATTTCTTCGGAAATCATCACGCAGCCAACCCGGATCACCGGAAGTCATTTTTCCAGCGATTGTTGCTTGCCAAAATCCGCCCCTTTCTCGAGAATCTTCCTAACGCGGAGGGGTGGCAGAGTCTGGTTTAATGCACCGGTCTTGAAAACCGACGTAGCGCAAGCTACCGAGGGTTCGAATCCCTCCCCCTCCGCCACTTAAAACCCTAATAGATAAAGGGTTATCGAGGATTAAGCGAGTTTCCAATCCTCAAGCGATGTGCAGCAAAGCGCGCCAAAATGCGGGAATAAACGGGTTTTTTTGGCTATTTTTTGGCTACTGAGAAAAACGCCATACTTAACCCAAGCTGGAAATGGTGGTGGTTTCATAGCTCAAAACGGGTTTTTCGCCAAAAGAAAGCGTCGAGCCTCGTCATCCCGGCAAAAAGAAACCCGCCTCTCGCCTCCGAGGTCACCCCATTATTCTCTCCGGGCCCGGAAGTGTCGTCTTGGAGTGGCTTCAACGGAGTAAAATCGTATTACTTGATCGCCAGATCCTGGAATGCCGCTCTCAACGGCAGACCAGTTCGCCAAATCAGTCGAGCTCTCGATCCGATAGGTTACTCCGGCTGCGGCGTTGAAGGAGATTGAGAAGGCGACTGGAGCTCACCTAAAGAGTGGGGGCGCACCTACTCTTTCAAGGAAGCAAGCAGCAACCCAAGCAGGAAATCAAAGGGTCGCAACCGACCCCTTGATCGCAAGACTGCTGCAACCGAAGCGGGCCGGTGAGGCGAATGGGGCAGCTTTTTAAGGAAGTTGAGAAGGGAACCGGAAACCAGCACACCAAAGTAAAAGAGCTAAGTGGGGGCGCCCCTACTAAGCACACCCGCACTCAAGCCGCCACCGAAGCAGGAGGCAAGGGTTATAATATAATCCTTGCCAAACGAGGCGGTGATAGGAGAAG
>CALFSW010000213.1 GCA_937916505.1 uncultured Verrucomicrobiales bacterium
GGCCGCTTGGACCGAGACGACCGAACCACAAAGGGTGGCAAGAAGATATGTGCGTTTCATCGGGGAGGACGGTCTGAAAGATCGGGCGTGCCGTCCAGCGATGATTCCCCAAAGACCTTAAGAGGAAGGACCTGTCACACAAAAATGACCGCAACGCTGACGTGGTTCGAGAGCTTAATCTTCAGAGGAGCTCGAATCGCTATCGGCAGTTTCCTTAATGTCGGTGAGGGCCTCGATGAAGTCGCCAAGAATCTCGGCGGGAACCATGATGGTGTCGCGGTTTCCGCTGACATCTTCAGTGATTTTGACAACCCTTCCGCGGGCGTTTTCCTTGAGGTCGAGAAAGAAGATCTTGCGATCAGCGAGAATTTTTTCGGTATGTAGGACTTCCTGGTTCATGGCCTTTTCGCGCCGAGGTTTCACATGGTCTGACGTAAAGTCAACGTGAAACTGTTCAGAGGAATTGTGAAAACCCACAGAAAAGGCGGGAGTTTTCAGGCGGGAGGTCCGGTGCCGGTTCATCGTGGTCGAGAAAGTCGGCACAGGTGGCGAAGAATTCCCGACGCGTTGTCACCCTCCGGATCCGGTGTTCGAAGTCCTCGTGATGCCCTTGCACAATGTAAATGAGGTATTTTTTCATCTTCTGAACATGCTTGCCTTCGATGAATCCTGGAATTTCCTTCGCGGTTTCGTCATAGAGTCTCCCGATGTATTCCATCACCATTCTCCCGGTCACGCCCGGGGTTTCCACGCCCGTGAAGGCCGCGCGGAGTTGCTCAAAGAGCCATGGGTTTCGGATCGCTCCGCGACCGATCATGAGTCCGGCGGCACCGGTGGCCTTGAGGTACGCGAGTCCGGTCCGACCGTTGACCACGTTGCCATTGGCAATGACCGGGCAGGGCATTTCAGTGACGGCACGGCGCACCCACTCTTCGTGAACCGGGGTTTGATAGCGCTCCTTCACGGTCCGACCATGGATGGTGAGGAGGTCGATGGCGTGCTTCTTGAAGACGCCAAGAAGGAATTCAAATTCATCTTCCGATTCGAACCCGACGCGGGTTTTGACGGTGAAGGGAATCCCGTCGCAGGCTTCCCTTAATCTGCCAAGAAGGGCGTTCACTTGTTCGGGATTTCGAAGTAAGCCACCGCCGGCATTCTTTCGATAGACAACAGGAGCAGGGCAGCCAAGGTTGAGATCAATTCCGGCGATGGGGTGCCTTTTGAGGTCGCCGACGGTTCGAACCAATTCTTCGGCATCCTGGCCGATCATTTGAGCGATGATCGGGCGGTTGGTTGGATTTTCGGTGACCGATCTCAGAATATAGGGATCGAGACGTGAATGAACATGGACCCGAAAGTACTCGGTGACATAGACATCGGCTCCTCCAAAGGACGTCATGGTTCGGAGAAACGGGAGGTCGGTGACATCCTGCATGGGTGCCAGAAAGAGGGCGGGGCGGTTTTCCGGAAGCACGTTTCGGGATCGGTTAGCTGGTTTTCTTTGCTGGAATTTTTCGTTTGGGAATGAAGCTCATTCCTTTCCGACCGAAGCGATGTTGTTGAATGTCAATGACGAGCATTTTGCGATTCGGGAGGATATGTTTCCACGCTTCCGGCGGCATGTCGGAGATGATGACGAGGGCTTGCTCACGAGGAAGGGATTCGATTTCTTCGATGACATCGTGAGCCTCGGTGTCGTCCGCCCTTTCGGCCCGTGCGAGGAAGGTGAGCGTTTCACTCCAGGCTGCCGATTGGAAAGTGGGCTGTGGTTTCCAGGAGAGAAAGTCGGCCTGCAAGGTGGTGGGGACCCCAATTCCCCGAAGATGACGCAGTGTTCCGCAAACCAGGGAGAGGGCCCGCTCAAAGAGGTCGGTGCGGATCAGGGTGTTGTCCGTCCCGAAGCTATGGAAAATGAGGGTGGCTTGTCTTGGTCTCAGCCCGGGTGGATCGTACTCGCGGACGCGCGGGCTTCTGCCACGGGCAATCGAACGGATGGTGGACGGCCAGTGGATTTGTTTGGCCCGGTCGCCGGGTTGATAGGGACGGAGTCCCCGGGGTTCGCCGGGAGCGTCTCCCGGCTGATGTCCTTCCCCGTTCCAGGCGTCGTCAAATTCTCCGGTGGCAAAGAATTCCTTTGGAACCAGTGGCTTCGGGAAAACGAGAATTTCCCGAGTGACGGTTGTTTTTTTCCGGAAGCGAAAAAGATCCAGCGGAAAAGACGAGGCGAGCGAACACGGGTGTTTGGAAACGGCTCCCCGTCTTGGGATGGATCCCCGAAGCTTGCTCGTCGATGAGGAGCGGGCTGCGGTCCAGGGAGCGTGGGTGTGGATTTTGGCGGTTTTTGAGAGACCAAGCTCAATGTCCATTCCGTAAGAGTCGAAGAGGTTTCGGTGATTGTGCTGGGTGAGTCTCAGGTCAAAGGGGGTGTCCGCAAAGACCCGTTTGGGAGCGGAAAGCTGGAAGCGAATGTGATTGAGATTCCATCGGCCAAAAATGAAGACCATGCCAATCAGGAGAAAGCCCGCTATTCCCAGAGAAACCAAGACGCCATCGATTTTTAAAAGTCCTGCAATCGTCAGGGCAAACGCAGCCCCGAGAATAGCGGCGCCGCGTGGAGTCATCGTCACCGTAACAGCTTGAATTGATCTCCGGAGAGCGTCCAGCACGCATGTGACAAAGAGGGGCTTGTCCGGGAGCTTAAAGCATTCCCCGGTTTTTGAGGTTGTTGAGGCGTCGCACGGTTTCGATCAGGCCATCGACCATGACCTCGGTGTAGGTTCGGCCGAGGGTGGTGTCGATGCCGTGGCCGGGATCGAGTTTACGAAGTGGCTCAAGGACGGGATCGTCGTGACGGAAGAGTTCCACGAAGGCGCTGGGGAGTTTTCCGGTGATGGCGTTGGCGGTGAGGAGGGCGCCTACCCAGCCGTCGTCCGATGAAAGGCAGCCACGGGTGGTGGGGACGGAGCAGTGGAAGGGGCCAATTTCGTCGGCTTCGCCCATGGCGGCGATGATGGCTTCGTTTTCCGGAATGTTGAGACCGGAGTCGCCGCAGTGAGCGGCATCGATGAGGGCCTTGAAGAAGGGCTTGCCGATTTCTTCGTTGAGACCGGTGAGGATGGGACGAAGTTTGGCGAGCGAGGTGAAGGTTTGAAATTCGCCGGGGCGGAGGAATTCGATGTTCCAGTTTTCGATGCAGGAGTTTTCGAGTCCGGCTTCCCGGTAGGCGCGCAAATGGAGTTTGATGTTTTGGGCGACCCGGGCCTGAAATTCTTCATCGTTGGCGGGCGGGGCACCTTCCATCCAGGTTTCAATCGAAGTCGAGTTGACCTGGGTGATGTTGTTGCGAAGGGCCGCGTTGAGGTTGACGAGAAGTTGGGCAAGGGCTTCGTCCTCATCGGCGGGGTTCATGGGGTTGAAGCCGCCGACCATCATGACGAGCTGGGGCTCGAGTCCAAGGTCTTTGACTGCGGCGATGAGAGCGTCTTTTTCTTCAGGGAGGGTTGTCCCAAAGGAGGAAATTTGGATGAGGTCGACTTTGACGGGAGAGAGTTCGAGGATTTCGCGTGCTCCGGCAGCGATGACGAACTCTCCATCGGCGTTGCGTGGAAGTCGTCCGTTTTCGTCGGGGACGAGGGCCTCGAGGAAGCCCAGGTGGGTGCCAAGGATGCCGAGTTTTACGCCGGAGGTGTTTTCGATGGGAGCGATGGTCATGGCTGGGAGATTTTCAGATGTCGGACAGGATGGGAAGGGTGGAATCAGTCTGGTTTGCCGAGAAAGAGGGCTTCCATTTTGGCGAGGAAGCGGTGGTGTTTTTGGGGGGTGCCTTTGCGCCAGGCATCGAAGTGTTCTGCGAGAGTGGCTCCTTTTTTGCGCGGGATGTGGGCGAGGGTGTGCCAATGGTCTGGTTCGGCTTCGAGGAGGGGAAGGATGAGGTTTGCGAAGGCTCCGTTGAGGTTTCGCCTGGTGGCGTGTTCCCTGAGTGTGGTCCGGTGTTCCTGGTAAAAGGCGGGGGCGGTCTCCAGGGTGAGGGGTTCCCGGGCTTTCATGACGGTGTCGGCATAGGAGGCGAGGCTCTTGCGGTAATTTTTGAGTGCTTTGTTGGGGGCGTTTTCCTTCCAATGGATGCTCAGTTGGCGGAGCGCGAAGAGAGAGGCTGTTTCGCAGAGGGCTTCCTCGAGCCATTTGTTCTCGTGATCGACGGGTTTGAAGTTCGCGCGGACATGACCCAGTTCGTGGGCGAACTGGTAGATGAACTGGGCGTAGTAGCGATCCTTGCAGTTGAGCTGAATGGCGACTTCTCCTTTGGGAGTTCGTTGGAAAAGGGTGATGGGGCCATCCTGGTGATGGGAAATGAACAAGGGGGGATCCTTGGCTTTTGGAAAGATTTCCAAGGTGGGCTTGCAGAGGTTTCGGAGCTCCCATTCTTCCATGAGGAAGCCTTTGGGGTTGATGCGCAACTGCTCTGCGGGAAGCACTGAAGTGAGAAGGAGGCAAAGAAGCAGGGAAAGTTTCATTTTTTGCGATTCGGTAAACGCTTTCCTTTGATGCGGGCTTGAATGAGTTCGGGGCAGCTCCCTTCGTTGCGGAGTCGTTCGCAGGCGGCTTCGATCCGAAGGCTCTGACGGACGGGGCGGTAGCCGAGACGGCGCGTGAGGCAGTCGTTGAGGAGATCGAGGTGACTATCCTCGAATTCCACGACTTTTCCGCAATCGACACAAATAAGGTGATTGTGGTTGGGATGGTCGATGAAGTTCGGGTCGTAGGTGGTCTGGCCGTCCCCGAGTTCAATTCCATGAATCAGATTGGCTTCCACCAAGAGGGTCAGGGTGCGGTAAACAGTGGCCCGGGAAGCTTTGGAGCCTGCGGAGCGGAGGCGCTCAAAAAGTTCGTCAGGCGTGAAGTGCTCGTCGGAAGCGAAGATGACTTTGAGGATTTCGTCCCGCTGGGAAGTCTGTCTGAGCCCCTTTTTGCGGATGAAAGCATCCAGTCGTTCACGAATATCTCCGTCCATTGTTCGAATACTTTAGGGATTTTAGGTTGAATGTTGAATCCCGAATATCGAGGATTGCGTTGTGAAGATTTTTTTAGCGGGTCTGGCTCTCCTTTTCGTTTCCTGTGGCGCGCCGGATCGCTTGCGTATCCGGCAGTTTCATCTCCGTGATGCCGAGGCGGCGAGTGGCGATCCTTTTATCCGTGCGGAGATGAACAAGCGTCTTCATGGTGCGGTGACTGCGGAGGAACGGAATCTGCGGCGGGGGAATTATTATCACATCCGGTGGCATGGCTTGAGCGGGGCGAAGGAGGTCAAACTCGTCTTTGAATACCGCCAGGTCAGGACCGGAGCGAGCGTGAAGAAATTGGTGAAAGTGATTCCGGCGTCGCAGTCAGGTGATCGTCAGATTGTCATTGGAGGAGAGGATTATTTGAAAAACGGGCGGGTTCTTGCTTGGAGAGTCAAACTCTATGACGGGAAGGATCTGGTCTCTAAAAAGCAATCGTATCTTTGGGACTAGTGGGGCTTTGGATTTGGAGATATGCTCTGGAGTCGGTCGGTATCCTGAATGCCCGGACTGGAAGGAGAGTCTATGAAGGCGCTTTGGTTAGGATCGGTTCGGGTTTCGGGTGCTTGCATCCCTGGCCCGAGTTGGGTGATCCCACTTTGGATGCGTGTCTTGATGATCTCAGAGGTGATCGTGTCTCGATGATCGTTCAGCGAACCCTTGCGTGTGTGGCTGCGGATGGATTGGCGAGGGAAGAGGGGAGGTCCCTTTTTCAAGGGCTGAAGGTTCCGCCAAGCCATGCCACGCTGCCACTTTTTGATGACGAGGCGGTCGAAGAGGCGGTCGGGCGGGGATTCTCCCATGTGAAGGTGAAGTGTGGGCGGGATCTGCCGACGGAGTTGGCGGAGGTCCGGAGATTCATGGGGCGATGGCCGGAGCTGCGTTGGCGGCTTGATTTCAATGAAAAGGGAGACGCCGGGGAATTGATCCGAATTTTTGAGAATTGGTCGGTTGAGGAGAAGAAGGCGATCGATTTTCTGGAGGACCCGGTCCCTTATCGCGGGGGAGAGTGGCCGGAGGTGCGTGAGGGAACAGGTCTGGCGATGGCGAATGATCGCGACGTGGAAAATGATCGAGGCGACTCCGAGGTCCTGGTGGTCAAGCCGGCGGTGAATCGCATGCCGGATTATTCAGGCCGGGTCGTGGTGACGAGCTATTTGGATCATCCGGTGGGCCAGCGTTTTGCGGCATTTGAAGCGGCGCGGGCGGGGGTGAAAGAGATCTCGGGGCTGCAAACCCACGGTGTTTTTAAAAAGACCACCTTTTCGGAGGAGCTGGGTCCGGTCCGACCTGATTTTCAGGTGCCAAAGGGGCCGGGTTTGGGTTTTGGAGACTTACTGGAAGATCTCCCCTGGATTGCCGTTCCTTTGCGATGAAAGCTGGAATGTCGGTGGGAATGGTGTCATTTTGAGACGAGCAAATGTCCGGGGATGAGGAGCTTTCAAAATGGGCGCGGCAAAATGCCAGCCTTCGAGGGCATCGATTTTTCCGGACGTCGGGAAGCAGTGGCGTTGAAAGGTGGATTGCGCTTTCTGATGACGCTTTGGAATGGTCGGCCCGGTCGGTGATCGAGGCCCTGGAGATTACCTCCGATGATGTGCTGGGGCTGGCATTGCCGGAGGTTCATGTGGGCGGGTATGGGGTTGTTTTGAGAGCAAGACTCTCCGGAGCGGGATTGGAGCGGTTTGGGGGTCGTTGGAATGCGGGCGGGTTTGCGAATTGGGCTGGTGTGAGCGGGGTGACCATCACGTCTCTGGTTCCGACGCAGGTGCATGATCTCGTGGCGGGAGAATTTCAGGCACCCGAATGTCTGGGAATGGTCGTTGTTGGGGGTGGCGCATTGGATCAGGAACTTTGCGAGCGGGCCCGTCATCTGGGGTGGCCGGTGGTGCCGAGTTACGGGATGACCGAGACATCCTCCCAGATCGCCACCGGTGATGGACTCCCGCTATTGCCGGGATGGGAAGCTCGAATCGAGGGTGATCGACTGGCGGTGAGGGGAGGGGGGCTTTTGACTTCGGTGATCCAACGAAAGGGCGAGGGGTTTGTGAGCTGCGATCCGAAAGTGGACGGTTGGTTTTTGACCAATGACCGGGTGGAGCTGACACCGGCGGGACTCAAGATTTTGGGTCGGGCGGATCGAGTGGTGAAAGTGCTCGGAGAGCTGGTTGATTTGGACGGGCTGGAATCTTTTTGGAAAGAAGCGCTTGGATGTGAAGTCGCTCTTGTGACACGGCCGGATGATCGACGCGGAGTGGTTCTTCATCTTTTTAGTGAAGAAGGAGGTGATCGCATTGAATCTCTGAATGCCACTCTCTCCGGACCGAAGCGGCTGGTCTCCTGGCGGGAGGTCGTGGTGCTGCCTCGATCGTCAATCGGAAAGATTGATCGAGTGGTTTTGAGTAAGTTTCATGTCGATTAACGTTGCCATACAGTGGGTTTCGGGGGAATTTAGCTTCGCCTAATGAAAGGTTTTCTTTCTCAAACCGCTGTGGGAGAACGACGGCTCCGGGTGCGGTTTTTTTTGTATCCCCGTCCTGCGATTCATCCCTCGCTCTATCCAAAATGGCAGAAGCCACCTCAGAACCACAAACTGCTCTCAACGTCATCGAATCCTCCGGGGAGAAGATAGATACTCTCCTTACCACCGATCAGCTCGAAAACTTCGGCCTTAAATCCCCGAGTGGCCCCGGGAAGCATTATGTGCTCGATACCAATGTGCTCCTTCATGAGCCGGGGTGCCTGAACCGTTTTCAAGACAATCATCTCTGTATTCCCGCCGACGTGCTCTCGGAGCTGGATCGTTTCAAAACCGAGCAGACGGAAAGAGGGGCCAATGCCCGCCGTGTTCACCGTTCCTTGAACGAGATTTTTGGAGCAGATTCCAAGGTGACGGAAGGAGTTCCGACCGACGGGGGAGGAACGATTCGCCTGGTCATTTATGATCCGAGCCTGTGTGAACGGAGTAGCCGTGAACTGAGGCGGTTTCATCGAATTTTTCCAGACCGCGAGCGGGTCGATCACCGGATTCTTGCGTGCACGCTATTGCTGCAAGAGCATGTTGATCCGCCGGTCGTGCTGGTGACCAAGGATCTTAACATGCAGCTCAAGGCGCGGGCCGTTGGGATTACCTGTGAAGATTATTTGAACGACAAGGTGGAGCCCAAGGATTCCGCCAAAAATGAGATGATGAGGATTTCCCTCGATCAAAGTGAATTACAGCGCTTTGCAAGTTCTGGTGAAATCGAGTTGGGATCGGATCGTATTTCCGATCTGCACACAAACCAATACGTGCTTCTCGAAACGGGTGAAAAGCAGACCATTCCGGCCCGGCTCGATTCGAGCGGAAAGCTTGTTCGTTTGGTTGTTCCCGAGGTGCTGCGCATTCCGGATGGCAATCATCTGAAGCCGCTCAATTTGGGGCAGAAGTGTTTCATCGATGCTCTTTTAAATCCCGAGATTTCTCTGGTGACCTGTTTTGGTCAGGCGGGGACCGGGAAGACCTTGGTCGCGATGGCAGCAGGACTGCATGGGGTTTTTGCCCGCGAGTTCAACGGTCTCACGGTGAGTCGTCCGGTCGTCGCAATGGGTGACCAGATGGGATATTTGCCCGGCTCGCTGGAAGAGAAGATGCGCCCTTGGCTTCAGCCTATTTACGATGCCTTGGAGCTTTTGATGAGCCCGCAGAATTCCCAGGGCCCGAAGCGAAAGAGGAACAAGGGAGAGACTGAAGGCTCCCATCATAAGCCTTACGATGATTTGGTGAATCAAGGAGTGATCGAAGTCGAGGCCCTGGCATATATCCGCGGCCGTTCCATTCCGAATCGCTTCTTTATCCTTGATGAGGCCCAGCAGCTCACGCCGCAGGAAGCCAAGACAGTGGTGACGAGGATGTCAAAGGGCTCGAAGCTTGTCATGGTAGGTGATCCCGCCCAGATCGATCATCCCTATGTCGATAGTCGAAGCAATGGGCTGGTTTTTACCCGGCAACGAATGCGGGGTCAAAGTTTTGCCGCTCATGTCACTCTCAGTCGTGGCGAGCGAAGTGATCTTGCTGAAGCGGGGGCACGTTTGATGTAATATCGAAACCGTGATACACGTTTCAGCGTCATGAAAGGACTCCCCCTCCTGTTTTTACCGACCCTCCTTCTGGTCGGATGCTCCTCGAGCACTCAAAAGGCTCCTCCGCCCTGGGCCGGGGTTGTTTCGCGTGAGGTCAATGCTCTCGGAATTCAAAACTGGATCATTATTTCCGAGTCATCGTTCCCGGTGGTTTCGAATCGCGGTGTCCGGACGGTTGTCGTGGATACCGAGATTCCCGAATTGGTGGATTACGTGGTCAACGAGTTTGAGAAATCCGAGACGGTCATCCCTTCCTTTAGCACGGCACGTGAGTTGCCTTTTGTGAAAAACGATCGCGCGCCGGGAATTGATGAATTTCGTAAGCTGCTCAAGGAAGCTCTTCACGGGCACGAAGTCCGCCAGATGGATCATCGCTCGTTGACCATGCTGGCTCAAAGTGACGCGACCAAATACGCGGTGCTTGTTTTGAAGACAAAGACGACCCTGCCCTATTCCAGTGTGTTCATTGAGCTTGATAGCGGATACTGGGACCGGGAGTCCGAAGACAATTTACGAAAGGACATGAGGTCCGGGCAGGACAAGACACAAAACAATGAAACGATTAACTGAAGAGATCGACCGGGAACGGGAAGAAGCGTGGGTCGGTGATGCGGTGTTGGCACTCTACGTTCGTGAGTGGCTCCTCCGTGAAAAAGGGAAGATTGATGGGGAATCCTTCATTCGTGCGACGTCGAATGATTTTTTGAGATTGGTCGGCAATCCCACTGCGGTTGAAGCTGAGATCGGCCGCGAGTATCAGGAAAAGGGACTGCAAGCAGGCTTTGACTACGTCGAGCAGAAGCTCATCCCTATTTTTGAGCAACGGGAAAAGGTGAGGGCCAGACAGAAGGCCCGGAGATGATGATAGGGCCCGATTCCCATCGTTGTTGAACCGGAGAGTTGGATGAGACGTTTTTCGGGGATGGCTGCTTACTTCGTCAGCTGGTGCATCACTTGAAGGGTCAGCTTGCCGGTGTTTTCCAAGGCCCCCGGGGTGATTTTGTCGAGAGTATCGTCTGCCTTGTGCCAGTATGTGGCGTCCATGAAACTGCCGATGAGGTGCAAGACGGGAAGATTGGCCTTGGACATCAAGGGGATGTGATCATCGATGATGGAATCGGAATGGGCCTTGACCCAATTCTGAATCCCCAGGGTCTTTGCTGCGGCCTGGGTGTGAGCGACGAGATTTTTTTCGGAATCACCACCGATCAAGAGTGGGAGTTTGGGGTCACCGACGATATCCAGAACCATTCCGAGCCGTGGTTTCACCGAGCGGTTGTTCAGCTGGCTGGCATAGTATTTACTACCGTAGAGGCCGTCGCGACCGCGGATATTTTCGAGGAACGCTTCTTCGCCATCAAAGAAAACGAGTTCGATGTTCTTTGCAGGTTCGCCTTGGGTGGAGAGAACGCGGGCAAGTTCGGCAAGAACTCCGGTGGAAGAGCCGCTGTCATTGGCTCCGACAAACTGGAAATCGGGAAAGCGTTTTGTGTCGAGGTGGGATCCGATGAGATAGGGAGGAGAAACCGTCCAGTCGGGTTCGGCATCGGGTGAGTAGCGGGCCAGGAGGTTGGTGAACGCAATAGGGCCGATGGGAGTGATGCCTTTGAACGATTGACGTTTGGTTTTCCAGCCGAGTGCGGTGAGATAATTTTCGAGGTAAGCGAGGCTTTTTTCGTAGGCTTCCGATTCGGGCGGGCGGGGGCCGAAGGCGGTCAGGGCTTCGACGTGCGCGTAGGCTTTTTCACCGGAAAATCCGGAGACAGACTCCAAGGGGATCGTCCCGGTGATTGCGGCGGGAGCGGAGGAATCCGCGTCCTTCTTTTTGCTGCAAGCAATGAAGAGAAGGAGGGCGGCAATGCCCACGATGGTCGTTTTGATCACAGAGCTAGTCTAGAGTGACTCCCAAAAGATTCAAGATTCGCCCGAGGTCGTCATTGCCGTAATACTCGATCTCGATTTTTCCTTTTTTCTCCGTATGGTGCACCACGGTGTGAGTGGCGAAGTGGTCGCGGAGGCGATTCTGAACTTCCGTGATATGGGGATCGACAATGGGTGCGGACTTTTTGTTGGTCTTTTTCTGGCCGGACTTGTTGTAGTCCTGAACGAACTTTTCAGCCGCCCGCACCGTCATGTTTCGTCGGAGAATTTGATCGGCGACGGCGAGTTGCTCGGAGGGTTCCTTAATTCCGAGGATGGCCTTGGCATGGCCGACGGTGAGGTATCCATCGGCAAGATGACGTTGGATGGGTTCTTGCAAGTCCAGCAGGCGCATCGAGTTGGCCACGCTGGCCCGTGACTTGCCGATGCGCTTTGCGATGACTTCTTGTTTGAGGTTGAAATCTTTTGCGAGGCGGACGTAGCCGGTGGCTTCTTCAATGGCGTTGAGATCCTGGCGTTGCAAGTTCTCGATCAAAGCCATCTCGAGGACTTCCTGGTCGCTCGAAGGACGTTCGATGACGGGGACTGTTTTGAGTCCCAGCATTTGGGAAGCACGCCAACGTCGTTCACCGGCGATCAGTTCCATGGTGCCGTTCACTTTCCGGATGATCAGCGGTTGGATGATGCCGAGCTCGGCAATCGATTGCTTGAGTTCGTCGAGCGATCCTTCGGCGAAGTGCTTTCTTGGTTGAAGCGGAGAGGGGACAACCTCTCCGATGGGGACCTTGGTGACGCTTTCTCCAGGCAGAAGTTCCACCTTGGCCTCGGGGATCGAATCCGAGCTCGCTCCTTTGATGAGTGCTCCGAGTCCTTTGCCCAACGCCTTTTTTGCCATAACGGGTAAGGAAGTATCGAAGTGGCTGAAGAAAGGGAAGACTTGATTGATTCCTTAATTATTCCGAAATGACCGAAGCTGTCCGGAGTCTTGACGTGGCGGCGTTCAGGCGTCATGTCAGTGGCGTGAAACCATTCCTGCTCCTGCTGATCTCAACTCTCGCCGCGTCTTCCCAGCAAAGGGAGGGGGCGCTGGTCAAAGTGCCCCCAAGGAACATTGTTCCCATGGAGGTGAAACAGCGCGCCCAAGCGGCTTTGCAGCTTGTCGTGGATAAAACCATCCGCGGTGACTTTAAGGCAGCGCTCGATTCGATGAATCCAAAGTTTGTGGAAGTGACCTCTCGTCCCTACGGAGGTCCCACAAAATATAGGGCCGGGCTTTTGAAGCAGATGCAGGACATGGGAAAGAATGGTGTCACTTTTGAGGCTGCCATTACCCAGGCGGCGGACATCGCATTCGAGGTGGATTATGGATTTGAGAATCAGGTCATCGATGGCGAGGCCGTCACGGACGAGAATGGGAAGCCTGTTCAAATTGCCCTTTATCGGAGCTGGATGGTCTTTGTTCCGACGGTGAAGGATTTTCAATATCTCGATAAGAGCAAGGAACCCAATGTTTTACGAAAGTTCCGTAAGTGGGGCTTCGAGGTGGCGATCTCGCCCAAGAAGAACGAAAACTGGACTTTCATCAACGGTGATAACATCAACGCGCTTCAGCTCAGGAGGTTTTTCCCCTTTCTTCCCAAGGAAGATAAGAAGCTTGAATTTCCCAAAGTTGACGTGAAGCCCCGAAAGTGAACTTTAGTTTTACGAAGATCCATGGGTAAGAAGAAAAGGAAAAGTGAACGAAAGCTCTCAAAGTCCGAGGAGCGCCGGCGTATCGAAAAACTCACGAAACGCGGGAAGAGTAAATCCGTCGAAGTCCGGGGATCCGAAATTCACGGACGGGGAGTTTATTGTATCAAGCCCATCAAGGCGGAACAGTATTTCATCGAGTATGTCGGCAATCGCATCGGTAAGAATGAAGGTGAAAAGCGGGCTTGGGATCAGTTTGAAAAACATGAAAAGACGGGCGCCGCGGCAGTTTACATTTTTAATCTGACTAAAAAATGGGACCTCGATGGAGATGTTGAATGGAACCCCGCCCGTCTGATCAATCACTCTTGTGATCCCAACAGCGAGGCCATACAGGACGGAAAGAGGATTCACCTGCAGGCACTTCGTGATATCGGGGTTGATGAGGAAATCACCTTTGATTATGGCTTCGACATCGAGTGCTACGAGGACCATCCCTGTCGGTGTGGCTCTGGGAAATGCGTCGGCTATATCGTCGGCAGGGACTTTCATGACCAGTTGGCCGAGCGCCTTGCGGCAAAGGAGGAAGAGACCTCCGGGGCCAAGTAGTCTTGGCAAAACTCCGGATTCCGGGCAATCTTCAGGCACACCATGAAAACGATTTTAACAATGATCATGTCCTGTGGACTGGCCCTTGCCGGTTCTCCCGAGAGGGCGAGGCAATATGCGCGGGCTTATGATGCGGCCCACACCCAATGGCTTGAGGATGTCCGGACGGCTCCGGACAATGCAGCGCAGAATGCGGCCTGGTTGCGCCGCCCGGATGATATTGAGGTGGGGCGCCTTGTTTGGGAGGAAATCCGCGGAAACCTTGACGATGTGTGGATGCTTGAGCATGCGGCGTGGCTCCTGACGAATGCCTCGGAGTTTGCGACTGCCAAACCGAAGGCCCGGGTGAATGGGCGGCTTGGTGGCTCTCCTGCAGCGATGATCCGTGATGCCGTCTTCGAGCATCATTTGCGTAGTCCCAAGGTTGGCCCCTATTGCATCGGTTTGACCCATGTCCAGGATCCCCAGGCGATGCGCCTTTTGGAAATGGTCGAGAAACTCAATAAAGATCATGCCGTGAGGGGGGCGGCGGCTTTGGCCCAAGCCGTTCTTCATCGCAGACTCGGAGGTGGAAAGCTCGGCATGAGAATCCGGCAGGAAAAGCTGCGGATGGCAATCAAAGCCCCTGATCTCACGGTGGGAAAGACGACCACTTTGGCGATTTTGGAGGATGAAATCTTCCGCATGACACGGCTCAATATGAGCACGGTCGCTCCGGACTTTCGTGGAATAGAGGTCACTCAGAAGATCTCCTCCCTTAGTGACGAAAAGGGAAAGGTGACGATTCTCTTTTTCTGGCATTCTCTCATCCCTTCCCTCAATGATAGCCTGGCGCTTTTCCGGAAATATCAGGAAGAGTTTGCAGGCAAGGAGATCGCCATTATTGGAGTGAATATGGACAATCCGCTCACTCTTCGAAAGCACATTGCCGACGGGACAGTGACTTGGAAAAATTTTTCCGATTCCACGCAAACAATCTCCAAGCTCTATCGAATCGAATCGTGGCCTTTTGTTTACGTTCTCGATGAAGAACACAAGATTCGATACTCCGGAATGCCGGGGGCATTTGTAAAAATCACTGCCGAGGATTTGGAAAAACAACTGGTGGCGAGGAAGGCCGCAGCTTTAGAAAGGGTCAAAACCGGAGAATAAGCGCAGACCAGCCTCGGTAAGATCGAGGCAGTTGTTCCACCAGTGGAAGACAAATTGGCTGAGTTTAACATCTCGAGAGGTTGCGCAGATCATCACGCTGATCAAAAGGAGATTGGCCAGCACGATGATCATGAGTGAGAGAAAGGTCCCGTGCTCTTTCAGGTCGGGCTGATCTTTTGGAATCATCCACACGGTCCAGATAATGTGAAACGTCCAGGTGAAGCCGAGTAAACCGGTCAGGATCAATCCGCCCGCCGGAATCGGATCCCAAAGGCTGGCAAAACTGTGAATCGAAATAAGGACAGCCGACCAGAAGGGGATGAAATAAGGGGAGAGAGCGATCAGGATATTTGACTTATTTGTCATGACATAGCCTCCTTCGCTGCTGAAATGGATGTCGCTGATTCGTCCTCCGCAGACATAGACAAACATGGCATGGGTCATTTCATGCCCGAGGACATAGAGATAAAGGAGTCGATCGTTGGCGATTCCGGCGATGAACCAGCTGATCATTGATCCTACTCCGGCAAGAAAGCAGAGCAGTTCCGTCGAATACCAGATGGAATGGAGAATGTGCTCTTCGCTGCTTTGTTGGAGCAAGGTGATGATTGTGATGAAGCAGAGGGGGATGATCATCAAGGCCAGTCCCCAATGCAAAAAGCGCTTCGCCCAGGTGAGAGGTAAAAAGTCCCCTTCAAAAACTTCGGCAGAGCCCGCAATGGCAGCCTGTCTGGTCATTCCTGATTGTCTTCCATGGCCCCGGCGATTGACTTCGTCGCGCGCCCGGTAATGGAGATTCAGCAAGCGCGATGCCAGCCCTTCCCGGCGTTCCTTCCGGGAACGGGAGTGCTGGTTCAGCTTTTTGGATATCCGCTTATTTGCCACTGGAATAATCAAGTTACCTAAATCATTTGAGAAAATAAAGCGAATGTCTCGCTTTCCCTGCGTCCTTTGGTCCGGATTTTGCTAGAATCACGCCGTGAGCAAGTCTGCAGACGATGTCCCGGGTCTCGTAAAGATCGATCCCTGGCTGGAACCCTATTCGGCTGCGATCCAACAAAGAACCGACCTCTATCAACAAAGACTGCAGGAATATGGCCCGCTTTTGGAGTTTGCGACTTCGCACCAGGATCTCGGTCTTCTTCGTGATGGCGAGGAATGGGTCTTTCGGGAATGGGCTCCCCGGGCGAAGGGGCTTTTTTTGACCGGTGATTTTTGCGCCTGGTCGCGGGAGGCCTATCCGTTGAGGCGTTCCCGGGAGAGCGGAGTCTGGGAGGTTCGATTGCCGGGTGATGCCCTCAAGGACGGCGACCTCTACAAAGTGCACGTCATTGGGGCGAATGGGGCTCATGATCGCATTCCCTCGCACGCTTTCTTCCTCGTTCAAGATGACGCCAGCAAGGCTTTTAGCGCCCAAGTTGTCGATCAGCCTGACTTTCAATGGAAGCACGACCCTCCCGGCGAGGTCAAAGCTCCGCGCATCTACGAGGCGCACGTCGGGATGGCGACCGAGGAACACCGGGTTGGGACCTATCGGGAGTTCGCCGATGATATTCTCCCCCGTATTGCCCGCCTTGGATACAACGTGGTCCAAATCATGGCGATTGCGGAGCACCCCTACTATGGTTCATTTGGCTACCACGTCGCCAATTATTTCGCTCCCAGCTCCCGTTGTGGCACGCCCGATGATCTTAGGTATCTCATAGATCAAGCCCACGGGCTCGGGCTCGCGGTCCTGATGGACATCGTGCACTCCCACTCGGTGAAGAATTTTGCGGAGGGTCTGGCTGCTTTTGATGGTGAGGAAGGTCTCTACTTTCATGAGCGGGAACAGCCACAATGGGATTCCCGGCTGTTTGACTATGGTTGTCGTGACGTTTGTCGATTTCTTCTTTCCAATGTGGCCTTTTGGATGACCGAATTTCGATTCGATGGATTCCGCTTTGATGGGGTGACGTCAATGCTCTACCACCACCATGGCAACATTGCCTTTGACCACTACGACAAGTATTTTCTCGAGGGTGTGGAGCGGGATGCCGTCACCTATTTGCAACTCGCAAACCATCTCATTCATGAGATCAATCCGAACGCGCTAAGCATCGCGGAGGATATGAGTGGAATGCCGGGCCTGTGTCTTCCGCTCTCCGAGGGTGGAATGGGCTTCGATTACCGTCTCGCGATGGGAATTCCGGACCACTGGATCAAACTCTTGAAGCACACCCCGGATGAACAGTGGAATCTCGACGAGATCTGCGACACGCTCACCAACCGACGTTATGGTGAAAAGACCATCGCTTACACGGAAAGCCACGATCAGGCTTTGGTCGGCGATAAAACCATGGCTTTCCGGCTCATGGACGATGTCATGTACCATCACATGGGGAAAGAAGATGATCATCCCGTGGTTGATCGCGGGATGGCCTTGCATAAAATTCTCCGGCTGATCACCCTCGCGCTGGGAGGGGAGGGATACCTCACCTTCATGGGGAATGAGTTCGGCCATCCCGAGTGGGTTGATTTTCCACGCGAGGGCAATGATTGGAGTTTCCAATATGCCCGCCGCCAATGGTCGCTCGCCGACGATCCCAAATTAAAGTACGGACAGTTGGAAGCTTTCGATCAGGCCATGATGGAGATCGCGAAGCTGGTTCTCGATACCTCTGGCGCAAAAATGCTGAACCTGGATCAAGAGAACCAGTGTTTTCAGTTCGAGCGGGGAAATCTTATCTTTGCGGTCAATTTGAGCCCCTCGACATCGATTGCCGATTATGAATTTTCTGTTCCGGTTGAAGGAGATTACCGTTTGATCTTGTCCTCGGATGACCTTCGGTTTGGCGGGCATGGTCGAACCGATAACAGCCTTGCGTATCCAACGGACGATGGCCGGCTCAAGATCTATCTTCCCAGCCGGACCGTGTTGGTCTTTCGGGCAGGGTAAGGGAAGCTGTCGGAAGGAGTATGGGAGGCTTTCCTGAGGAAGGAGCCGTCATTGCCTTTTCCGGTGGAACGACGTCCTGACAGGGAATCAAGCATCCGGGTGTCAGTGTTCAGGCACGAAAAAACCCACAGCCCTGGAACAAGGCATGTGGGCTTGAAATCTTTGTTCGCTGTTCGCTTATGGAGCGAGAACCTTCATGGTCGGGATGGTGCCGAGGTGCGGCTCGCCCGTTCCGCTTTGAGCAGTGGCGCGCTTCAAGACAGCCTGGCTGACTGTTCCGCAGCACCCTGGAGCCGGGCAGTAAATGGATCCGCAAACTCCGCAGTCCTGATCAACCTTGACGGTCTCGGTGTAGGCGACTTTGTCCTCAACTTCGTAAGGAGCTCCACCCTTTGGTCCGGGATCGACCATACGCTTAACGATCTTATACTTGGTGATCTCTTTGGTGGTGTGATTCTGGTGTTCACTACCCACGCCGACGATCCTGCCTGTATCACGGCATTTGCTGAGGCCACAGCATGATGGAAGGAGAGTGGCGAGGAGGCCGAGGAAAAGAAGTGGGATCAGTTTTTTCATGAATGTTAGCGGTGTTTTGACTCTGTAGAGGAAATCAAATCCTTCGAGGGGTTGTCGAGTGCGATTTTACGATTATCCCTCTTTCCGGTTCTTTTCTGCCACTACGATGAGGCTGTCACGGAAGATTGGGATGTTACGAATCGGGTTGATGGCGATTTTCGCGAAGTTTCTTGGTTTGTTGGGGTGATTCCGCCAATCGGAAAGAGGAAAATACCCGGTTTCGTTCGATCGGCCCAAATTGGAATAAAAAGACACGGTTTCCTTTCGAATGATACCCAGATCAGTGCTCGCAAAGCACTTGATCACTTCACTCAGGCGGTATTCCTTCCAGTGCCCATGCCCCTCTTCGTCAACTTCCGGTTCGCTCCACCGGTTGGGGATGAGGAGATTTTTGTTGAGGGCAAGGCGATTCGGGGTGGTGAGGATCAGTCGGCCGCCTGGTTTTAAGCACTTTTCGATTCCCGTAAAAAGTCGCTCAAACGAAGCCGGGTTCAGGTGCTCAAACACTTCGGTGAAGAGAATGCTGTCAAAGTGGTTTTCGGGATAGGGCAGCTCGGGATTTTCGTTTAAATCATGAGCAATCAGGTCAATGCCGGCGTCGCTGATGATCGGGATCCGGTCAGGCTTGAGATCGATTGCCGAGACCTCCCACCCTTGTCTCTTAAAGTAAAGCGACAGGTAGCCGGGCCAGCAACCGATATCGAGGAGCCGGGGTTGGTCTCCGGAAGATTCATTGGTCGCTTTCACCGCCTCGGCACTGATGCGGAAGCGTGGTTCGTGGTTACGCAGGTAGTCCTCGTTGGCGACAAGATCCGCTTTGACCCCTTCAAAGATTTTCTCGTTCATAGGCTTCTGAAGAGTCTGGCTCAATCAGTCGTGATTTAAGCGATTGTCAGGACCTGTTTGACGATGCGCGCGGCATTTGGGAGCTGATCCGGCTCGACATACTTGGAGTAAATCGCGGGTGCGTCGATGGTGCAGACGCGCTTGATGGGGGCATCAAGGTAGTCGAAGGCGTATTCCTGAATCAAGGTCGTGATCTGGGCTGAGACGCCGCAGAAGGGCTTTGATTCATCAACGAGGCACGCCTTGTTGGTCTTTTTGACAGACTCAATGATGACATCCTGGTCGAGAGGGCGGATCGAGCGGAGATCGACGACCTCGGCGTTGATGCCGTGCTCGTTCTGGAGAATTTCGGCAGCCTCGAGGCAGCGGAGGACACTGGCTCCGTGGGCGATGAGGGAGATGTCGGTGCCCTCTCGTTTGACGTCGGCTTTTCCAAGTGGAATGGTGAAGTCACCGTCGGCAGGATCGGGAACTTCTCCCATATTTCCATAGAGGGTGGTGTTTTCCATGACGTAGACGGGGTCGTTGTCGCGGATTGCGGTCTTCATCAGGCCCTTGGCATCGGCAGGGGTGGCTGGCGAGCAGACTTTGAGACCGGGGAAGGCCGCGAAGAGGCCTTCGGGTGTATGCGAGTGGGTTGCGCCCACGTTCGTGCCGCCGTTGGCAGGTCCGCGCATGACAATGGGAACATTGATCAATCCGCCCGACATGTAGCGGCAGCAAGCGGCGTTGTTGACGAGCTGGTCGAAGGCCACGGAATGGAAGGACCAGAACATGAGTTCCATGACGGGGCGAACGCCGAGCATGGAGGCGCCGATGCCCATGCCGATGAAGCCGGCTTCAGAGATGGGAGTGTCAACGACACGTTTGTCGCCCCACTTGTCCCAAAGGCCTTTGGTGACCTTGTAGGCTCCATTGTATTGGGCGACTTCCTCGCCCATGAGGACGACGTTTTCATCGCGGGCAAGCTCTTCGTCGAAGGCTTCGTTGAGGGCGTCACGGTATTCGATTTCGCGCATGGTATCAGAATGGGTAAAAATTAATCGTTAAAGAAGTGACGGCCGATTTTTGAGGCCTCGGTGTTATTGTCGGTCTCCCAGTAGACATCTTCAGTAATGCTCTCAATGGTGGGAGCGGGGGAGTCTTCGGCGAATTTCACCGATGCGGCAGCCTGCTGTTTGGACTCGGTGTCGATGTTCTTGGCCGCTTCTTCGGTGAGAATTTTTTCATCGAGCAAGCGCTGTCTCCAGAGGTTGATGGGATCGTGGTCACGCTTGTATTTCTCGATCTCCTCGGGAGAACGATATTTTTTGTGGTTCGCATCGGCGACGGAGTGCCCGTAGTAGCGATAGGTGGTTATCTCGAGAACAGTGGGCTTCGATTCCTTGCGGGCGCGCTCCATCGCGATGTGCATTTTGGCCCGGACTTCGTAAAAGTCTTCTCCGTTCACGACGTCCCAATCCATGTCATAGGCCTCGGCACGTTGGGCGAGGCAGTCTCTGTAAGCACTGGAGCGCTTTTGCGAGGTGCCCATCGAGTATCCGTTGTTTTCAATGACGTAAACGACCGGGATTCCGAAGAGGGCGGCAATATTGAGTGACTCGTGAAAAGCGCCCTGGTTGACCGCCCCGTCTCCGAGGAAGCAAAGAGCGGAGCCCGGGAGGCCCTTGTATTTCAAGCCATATCCAAGGCCAAGGCCGAGGGGGGTTTGTCCGGCGACGATTCCGTGACCGCCCCAGAAGTTCTTGTCCGGTGCGAAGAAGTGCATCGAGCCCCCTTTGCCTTTCGAGCAGCCGGTGGCTTTGCCGAAAAGCTCGGCCATGCACTCGTTCATTGACATGCCAACGGCGAGGGCGTGGGCGTGACAGCGGTAGGCGGTGATCATGTGATCATTGTCACCCATAAGAGAGGCCGCCCCGACAGCGAGAGATTCCTGTCCGATGTAGAGATGGAGGAAGCCGCCCATTTTTCCGGCACTATATTGCTTGAGGCCAGCCTGCTCGAAGCGCCGGATCTGTGTCATCTGGCGGAAATGTTCGATCTTCTTCTCCGGGGAGAGAGTCTTGTTAATCGGCGAGCTCGCGAAATCGAGCGGGGAAATGTTGGGGCTGCTGGCGGTCTCCATGGCGAAAGTATTTCAAAGAGCGACATAGCGGCCATGGCGAAAGGCCGCAAGACTAATACAATTCGGTCCTCTTTTGCTCAAAGGAGACAATAGGGGGACTTTCATAAGCTTCCTCTCCCGATGACTTGCATGGCAATGGGGAACTCTCCCGTCTTTACGCCAACCGCAGCAAGATTCTGAAAGAGGCGGCCACCGGATTCGTATGAATTTAATATCAGAAATACTTCTCTGAAATTGTGTGTTTGTGTGACCGCGCCCTTGTTTCGACAGGGGCGCGGTTTTCGTTGAGGGCGTGACTCTTTTCATTACCGTCAACCGGTGGGATGCTCGAAGGCTGTCCTCCCAGGTAAGGGGCACTACGTCGATAATAACGACGCGGGAAAGATGATTTGCATAAGCAAGGTCAGGAAAAAATTGACGACCAAAATCGCGAGCGAAGAATAAACCATCGCATCGGTGGTTCCCCGTCCCACGCCCACCGCGCCGTTGGTTGCCTTGAGCCCCCGGTCGCAAGAGATGATGACGATCAAAATTCCGAATGATAGTCCCTTTACCATCGCGATGATGACGTCCGAGAGGTCGACGTAGTTTTGCATGTTGGCAATCCAATAGGCGGCCTCGACTTTGAAAACCCCCACCCCCACCACATAGGACGCGATCATTCCCAAGGCGGCCGATTCGGCAATCAGCAGGGGAATGGAAATAATCATGGCAAGCAGTCGGGGTGTGACGAGGTAGTCGATGGGATGGACCGCCATCGAGCGGAGGGCATCGATTTGTTCCGTCACCTTCATCGTTCCGATCTCCGCCGCCATTGCCGATCCGACCCGGCCTGCCAGCATGAGGCCCGTGATCGTAGGTCCCAGTTCACGCAGCATCGCGACCGAGACCAGACCGCCTGCCGCCGTCTCGAGACCGAAGAGTTTGAATTGAAAAAGGGTCTGCGCCGCCAGCACCGCGCCGGTGAAGGCTCCCGTCACGCAAACCACCACTTGTGAGCGAGCCCCGATCTCCGCGATCTGTGCCCACATCTGTTTCCATCGCCTCTGACCCTTGGTGATCGAGGTGAAAATCTCCCCTGTCAAAAGCCCCAGTTGCCCAAGGTAATCGAGGAAGCCTAGGACCAATCGTCCTATCGCCTGGAAAATGCTCACACGGGGAGCCTACCGCTGACTTTCCTCCAATACGATGCGGAACATCACTCAAAGAATGCGGCGATTTCCGGTGGGAGTTCTTCGACGAGATAGCTTTCGACATTCATTGTTGAATATCCCACGACGATACGGCCCTCCCGGTTGGGGCGGGGGCTGACAATGACCGGGTAGTTCGTGCCATCTCCCATGGTATTCCCTGCACC
>CALFSW010000214.1 GCA_937916505.1 uncultured Verrucomicrobiales bacterium
GACGGAAACGCCACATCCGTGTTTATTTAGACTGTGTGAAGTTTCTCGCCCCTCCCAATCGTCGGCTCTCCATTAAAAAGACTCTTTGAAATCCGTATCAGCGAAATCAGGAACTTCAACACCCTCATCGATCCTGGGAGCACCAGGCACATCGGAAACGGGAACGGAAACGTTTCCGAAGCATGCTCCAAAACGCCCGGATTTCGAGGCTCCCCACGGTCAATCCCGGATTTCGGGGTCGGCTCGCTCGTTGGTTTGCGGCACAGGAATTTAAAGACGCGCCCTCCCCCGAAATGAAGCGGAGAAATTCTATCGCCTCCCCGTCCACAAAAAGCCATAGCTTCTTGCGCGATGGACGACACTGAAGCCCTCGAAAAACACTTCGGCCACTCCACCTTCCGCGACGGTCAGAAAGAAGTCATCGACTCCATCCTCGCCGACCGCTCGGCCCTCGCCATCTTCCCCACCGGAGGAGGGAAGTCTCTTTGCTATCAGCTCCCGGCCCTCCTCCTCAACGGCCTCACTCTGGTCGTCTCCCCCCTCATTGCCTTGATGAAGGATCAGGTCGATTCCTTGGTCGCAAAAGGCATCGCCGCCGCCCGTCTTGACTCCACTCTCACCGCTGACGAAGCGATCGCACTCTACACAAGACTCGAAAACGGAAAACTCAAACTCCTCTACGTCGCTCCCGAGCGACTCGCCAACGAAAAATTCCGCACCCGCCTCGCCAAGGTCAAACTCTCCCTCCTCGCGATTGACGAAGCCCACTGCATCTCCGAGTGGGGCCACAACTTTCGCCCCGACTACCTCAAGCTCACCCGCTTTGCAAAGGAGTTAAAAATACCCCGCGTCCTCTGCCTCACCGCCACCGCCACGCCCAAGGTAGCCAGTGATATCTGTCGCTACTTCAAGATCAAAAAAAAAGATCACCATCAGCTCACCTTTTACCGGCCCAATCTCAATCTCGTTGTCACTCCAATCACCGGTCACGAGCGCCAACAACACCTTCTCAACCGCCTCCAAGCCACCGCCGTTGAGCCCACCATCATCTACACCACCTTGCAACACGGGGCCGAATCCCTCGCCTCCTTTCTCAAACGCCACGACCTCCCCGCACGCCCCTACCACGCCGGACTCCGTCCCGAGGCCCGTTCCGAAATCCAGGACGCCTTCATGTCCGGCGAGGTCCCTATCATTTGCGCCACCATCGCCTTTGGCATGGGCATCGATAAGTCGAACATTCGATCCATCTATCACTACAACCTCCCGAAATCGCTCGAAAACTACACCCAGGAAATCGGTCGAGCCGGGCGCGATGGCGAAAAGGCCCACTGCGAACTCCTGGCCTGCAGCGACGATCTCCGCACCCTCGCCAACTTCACCTACGGCGATACCCCGCAGCCCGATGCCCTCCGCGCCATCCTCCGCATCCTCCTGGACCAACCCGGTGAGTTCGACATCTCCACTTATGAACTCTCCCGCTCCCACGACATTCGTCCGCTCGTCATCAATACCCTCCTGACCTACCTCGAATTGGAGGGCTTTCTCAAAGCGACCTCCCCCTTCTACTCCACCTACAAAGTCGCCTTCGCCCGCAACCTGGACCATCTCCTCAACGGCTTCGACTCCAGACGCCAAACCTTCCTTCGCAAACTCTTTGAATCCGCCAAACCCGGCTACAAATGGCTTGAAATCAACCCCGAGGCATCCGCCGCTGCCATCGGAGAGCCCAAAGAAAAAATCATCAAAGCGATTGGCCATCTCGAAGACCTCGGTGACGTCGCCGTCAAACCTGCGGGAGTCCGGCAGGGTTATCGACTCCTTAAAAAGCCGGACGACTTCAACGCTCTCACTCAACGCATGATCGATCTCTTCCAACGTCGCGAAGAGTCCGACCTTCAGCGCCTTCAGGAAGTCGTCGACCGCGCCCTCAGCCCCACCTGTCTCTACCAATCTCTCCTCAGTCACTTCGGCGAGAAAATGGCAGCCTGCGGCCACTGCTCGCGCTGTCTGGGCGTCCACCCACCCACCGAACTCCCCACTTCCCCGGGGCCCGAAATTTCGCAAGATGACCTCACCCTCATCCGGCAACTCATCGATCAAAAACATTCCGGCCTCCGCACCCCGCGCCAACTCGCCCGCTTCCTTTGCGGCATGACCTCACCCGCCACCACTTACACCTGGTATCTTCCCGAAGGCGCCCGCCGAAAGCAACGCCTCACCTCTCACGACGCCTACTCTCTCCTCGAACACCACGACTTTCAGGAGGTTCTGGACCATTGTGAATCTATGGTCATCCACTAGAAACAACTCATGAAAAAACTTCTCATTCTCCTCCTCACTCTTCCCGCCTTCGGAGAAGAACCCATCACTCGCCTCGCCTGCGGCTCCTGCTACAAGCCCGAGCGTGACAACGGCATCTGGAAGACCATCGCCGCTGACAAGCCTCAGGCCTTCCTCTTCATGGGCGACACCATTTACGCCGACACCTCTGATCCCAAGGTCATGAAGGAAAAGTATCGCCTCCTCAACTCCCAACCCGACTACGCGGCCTTCTCCAAGTCCGTCCCCATCCTCCCCATTTGGGATGATCACGATTACGGCCTCAATGACGCCGGGCGCGAGTTCGAGATGAAGGAGACTTCCGCCAAACTCTTCTTTGAGGCCTTCCATTTTCAGTCCGACCACGAGGCCCGCAAAACCCCCGGCGTCTATCATTCCAAAATCATGGGCCCCGAAGGAAAACGCCTCCAGGTCATCATGCTCGACACCCGCTACTTCCGCAGTGCCAACGTTAAAGTGAAACAAGGCAAACGCAAAGTCTACCTCCCCCAAACCGGCCCCGAAGCCACCGTCCTCGGCGAAGCCCAATGGAAGTGGCTCGCCGCCGAACTCAAAAAGCCCGCCGAACTCCACCTCATCGTCAGCTCCATCCAGATCCTGGCCACCGACCACCGTTTCGAAAAGTGGGCCAACATGCCCGATGAGCGCAGAAAATTCATTGACCTCCTCCGGACAAGCAATGTGGGACCGACCATTCTCCTCAGCGGCGACCGCCACCTCGCGGAAGTTTGTAAACTCTCCAATCACACCACCCATCTCCCATTCCAACTTTACGAAATGACCACCAGCGGCATGACCCACGCCGGTGCCCCCGACGATCCCTCTCCTATCAGGGTCCCCGGAACCTACACCCGCGCCATCAACTACGGCTTCATTGACATCAACTGGAAAAACAAGAAGCCGATCGCTTCCCTCACTGTCAAAAACCTCCAGGGAAAAACTGAAAGCCTCACCCTGGTCGATTTCAATCAGGAGGTCCTTGTGAAGTAACAAGCGGCACCACCGTCCAGATCATCTCCTCCCGACCCACTCACAACAGATCCATCTGATCTTCTTCAGTGGCGAACTTCACTCCCACTCCAAGCAGTCGCACCGACTTTCCCTCTCCGCGACTCCAGGCCAACCGAAGCAATTCTTCATAGGTTGCCTCGTCCATTGCCCCTCCCGCTTTCTCCGCCGTCGTTTGAGTGAAGTCTTCGAACTTTAACTTCAACACCCGTGATTTAATTTCCTGCCCGGACTTCCTTTTCACCGCATCCGCAACTTCGACACGCAATTGTCGCAGAACGTTCAGCAACCAATCCACGTCATCGATATTCTCCCGGAACGTCCTCTCCTTCGACAGTGATTTTCTCGTCCGGTCCACCGAAACCTCCCGCTCGTCCCGTCCCCGGCATCGTTCGAAAAGTTCCAGTCCCCAGCGCGACAGTTTCTCCGCGAGTTCGATCTTGGAAAATCCCTGTAAATCTCCGCAGGTCTCGATCCCCATTTTCGAAAGTGTTTCCTGTCCCCGCTTCCCCACTCCCTGCAGTTTTGCCACCCGCAATCCTCGCATGAAGCCATCGACATCCTCCGGCCTCACCTCGAGTTGGCCATTCGGCTTGTTCCAGTCGCTCGCCACCTTCGCGATCATCTTGTTCGGAGCAATCCCCGCTGAAGCCGTCAGCCCGGTCTCTTGAAAGATCCTCTTCCGAATTTCTTGAGCCAGAGCGGCACCGGATTCAGCCCGGTGACTCACGTCAAGATAGGCTTCATCAAGAGACAAAGGCTGAACAAGATCCGAATAACGGCTGAAAATTCCACGGATCTTCTCCGAGGCTTCCCGGTAAACATCAAACCGAACCGGCGTGAGAATGATCTTCGGACAGAGTTGCCGCGCCATGAAGACCGGCATGGCGGAACGGCAGCCATATTTCCGGGCCTCGTAGTTTGCCGTCGTTAACACCCCTCTCCCCGAACTCCCACCCACTCCAACCGGCTTGCCCTCCAAAGATGGATCGTCCCGCACCTCAATGGCCGCATAAAAGCAGTCCATATCGATGTGGATGATCTTGCGGGCCATGGCAACACCTTAGCCAGAATTGTTCACTCGAACAATTATCGAATTAAACATCGAAGAAGTCTTCACCAAAGGCGCCCGACTTCTGAAGGTAGTAGTCGTAGCCACCGGAATACTTTTTCACCTCACCATTGGCAATGTGCCAGGTATGCTCGGCGAGTGAGCGAATGAAGTGCACATCGTGGGAAATGAAGACCAAGGTTCCCTCATACTGCTTCAAAGCCGAAAGCAGGGCTTCTATCGAGGTCAAATCCAAGTGTGTCGTCGGCTCGTCCATCAAGAGAAGGTTTGGCGGATCGACAAGAAACTTAACCAACGAGAGGCGGGACTTTTCTCCCCCTGAGAGAATCTTCACCCGCTTGGAAACATCATCTTTCTTGAAAAGGAAGGACCCTAGAATCGAGCGGGCTTCGTTTTCGCGCATCCCGCCGCTGGCTTCAACGACTTCCTCAAGAACGGAGTTGCTTTCATTGAGCGTGACCGCGCGGTGCTGGGAAAAATAGCCGATCTTGGTCGTGGTCCCGACGTTTCGTTTTCCGGCGTCCCCTTTTTCGATGCCCGCAAGCATCTTCATCAAAGTTGACTTACCAGCTCCGTTGGGCCCGACGAGGACAATACGATCGCCACGCTCGATGTGGACATCAAGGTTCTTGTAGAGAACATTGTCACCGTAGGCCTTGTCGACATTCTCAAGCGAAATGACCCGCTGGGTAGAACGCGGGGGCTGGGGAAAGTGGAAATGGAAGAGCTTGCGTGGCTTCCGCGGCTTGGGGAGCTTGTCCATTTTTTCGATCATCTTGATCCGGCTCTGCACCTGGGAAGCCTTCGAGCCAACAGAACGAAATTTGTCGATGAATTCCTGAATCCGGGCAATCTCCTTCTTCTGGTTCTGAAAGGCCTTGAGTTGCTGCTCGTAACGCTCGTCCTTCAACTGAAGAAATTTGGAGTAGTTGCCTTCGTAGGCGATGAATTTTTGTTCATCGATCTCGTAAACTTTCTCAACCACGCCATCCATGAAAGAGCGATCGTGTGAAATAATCAGGAGGGCTCCGGGATATTGCTTCAGATAGCGCTGAAACCACATCAGGGAATTCAGGTCGAGGTGGTTCGTGGGCTCATCGAGCATGAGGAGATCAGGCTCTTCCACAAGCAATCGGGCCAAGTGGGCCCTCATGATCCAACCACCGGAAAACACGTTGGCAGGACGGGAAAAATCTTCCTGCGAGTAGCCCAGGCCGGCGAGGATTTTCTTGGCTTTCGGCTCAAGTTGATAGCCGTTGAGTTCCTCAAAACGATCCTGGGCCATGCCGAATTCCCCGGAGTCCTTGGCGGCAGTCCGCATGGTCTCCATCACCTTGATCAACTCCTCACTGATCCCCATGGAAATCTCAAGAATGGAAGCTTCTCCGGGATCTCCCGCTTCCTGGGCAAGATAACCGACGAGGCCATATTCTTCACGCTCGACAGTCCCCGCATCGGATTCCTCCTCGCCGAGGATGATTTTGAAAAGAGTTGATTTACCGGCACCATTGGGGCCGACAAGGGCGACACGTTCGCCCCAGTTGATCGTCAATTCGGCGTTTTCGAAAAGAACGCGGCCACCAAGGGCCTTTGTCATTTTTTTGATCGTCAACATGGCGAAAGGGATGTCGGACGAGATGACGCCAGAGTCAAGAAATTTGCGGTGTCTCTGAGTGGCATGACCGGGACCGGTCATGCCATTTCCTCCCCACGAAAAAAGCCGCTCCGGTTTCCCGAAGCGGCTTTAAAGGTTTTTATCCCGTGAGGATTACTCCTCGGATGGGCTCCACTCCTCGGAGTCGTTGTTGCTGGTGGCAAGGTTGAATGCTTGCTCCAGACCAACGAGGTCGCTGGATGGACGGAGGGTTTCGAAAGAGGCGCTCTCTTTCTGAAGCTGATCGTCTGAGTAAGCAACCGCCTTGATGGAAAGGCCGATACGGCGCTCGATCTTGTCGACCTTGATGACGCGGGCCTCGACTTCGTCGCTGACCTTGAGGACATCCTTGACGCGCTCCACGTGCTCCTCGCTAAGCTGCGAGATGTGGATGAGTCCGTCGATGTCACCATCGAGGCTGACGAAGGCTCCGAAGGAAGCAATCTTGGCTACGGTTCCAGTGACCTTGTCACCGACCTTGAACTTGCCGTCGATGTCGGACCATGGGTCGTTATCAAGCTGCTTGATGCCAAGGGAAACTCGCTGGTTCTCCTTGTCGATCGAAAGAACCACGGCCTCCACTTCGTCGCTCTTCTTGAGCATCTCGGAAGGATGGTTGATCTTGCGGGTCCAGCTGAGGTCGGACACGTGGATCATGCCGTCGATGCCCTCTTCAAGACCAACGAATGCACCGTAAGCGGTGAGGTTGCGCACCTCGCCCTTGATCTCCTTGCCAATTGGGTAACGGGCTTCGATCTCGGACCATGGGTTCTCTTCGAGCTGGCGGACACCGAGGGAGATTTTCTGCTCCTCGATGCTGATTCCGAGCACAACGGCTTGGATCTCCTGATCGAGTTCGAGGACATCGCTGGGACGCGTGATGCGCTTGACCCAGGAAAGCTCGGACACGTGGACGAGACCTTCGACACCTTTTTCGATTTCGACGAATGCTCCGTAAGGAAGAAGTTTGGTGACCTTACCGGCAACCTCGGCTCCGATTGGGAAGCGAGCTTCGATGTCGGCCCATGGATTGTCGGTCATCTGCTTGAGACCAAGTGAGACGCGCTCTTTTTCGCGGTCGACGTCGAGGATCTGAACCTCGATTTCCTGGCTGATGCGAAGCATCTCGGATGGGTGGGCAATGCGGCCCCAGCTCATATCGGTGATATGGAGGAGTCCGTCCATGCCCTGAAGGTCGACGAAGGCACCAAAGTCGGTGATGTTCTTAACCTGTCCCACGACCTTGTCACCGACGGTGACGGTCTGGAGGAACTTCTGGCGAAGCTCGGCGCGCTCGGCCTCGATGACTTCACGGCGGCTAAGAACGAGGTTCTTGCGGTCGTCGTTCACCTTTACAATTTTGAATTCGTAAACGTTTCCGACGTATTCCTGAAGGTCGCGGGGAGGAATGATGTCGACTTGTGAACCGGGGAGGAAAGCCTCGACGCCGACGTTCACCATAAGGCCGCCTTTGACAGCACCTTTGACTTTTCCTTTCACAAGGCCACCGGCCTCGTAAACTTGCATGATCTTTTCCCAGTTCTGCTTGTGGGCGGCTTTCTCTTTGGAGAGGACAATCAGTCCTTCATCATCTTCGAGGCGCTCAAGGAGAACTTCAACTTCGTCGCCAACTTCGATATCTTCATCTTCGAATTCGGCAACAGGGATGGCTCCCTCTGATTTGTATCCAATGTCGACAACGACGACTTGGGGGCGGATGTCGAGGATCGTGCCATTGACAATCGATCCTTCTTTAAACTCGCGGAAGTGCTCGTCGATCAGGGCGGAAAGCTCTGAACTCGCGGACTCCGCAACTGCGGTATCACTCATAACTGTAGGTTAGAATTTGGGTTAGTTTGGTTAATCGTCCAGACGACAGGTGCCCCACTGGAGGGAAACGAGCATTGCGGGACTCCAACGTGCTCATTCCCGGCTCACTATCATTCCTCGAAAAGAATGAGCCATTCGCGTTTCCTACTCCCGAAGTTTGCCGGGAATAGAAAACGCGAATGGCACGCTCGTAGGGAGTCGAACCCCAAACCTCCTGATCCGTAGTCAGGCGCTCTATCCAATTGAGCTACGAGCGCTAATTCGCGTGGCGGGACTCTAAAAAGAAAAGAGGCCTCGTCAATACTTTAAGAAGAGATTTTCAGGAAATCTTCCTATTATACCGAAGCTTCCTGTTTTCTCAGCCAACAGAAGAGCAGAAGACAAATGGCAATCAGGGCCAGGATCCAAATACGACCTCCCCATGAGCTCTCGCCCTTCTCAATCCCGAGCTCCAGGCTCAATTTCAGTGTCTCGTCACCATTGACCTGTATCTTACGGGTAAAGACCACCGATTCCCCGTAGGCCGGAATGACAGGATCCAACATCTGACTCACCGGCTCGGTGATCCGCTGGTTGCGAATCCACTTACTCGCGATCGTGTCCAGCATGCGGTTCACCTCGGCATTGTTTCCGCTTTTGATATTATCGTAGTCGTCACGATCGTAATTAAGCTTCCCGGCAAAAACAGGGTTTGCCCTGGTCGCGGCCTCAATCTGTTTGGAGTCCTGTTGAACCCACATCTGAACGCTACTATTGTCGCTATAGAGGCGTTGACGACGGGTGTTCAGTCCGACGATCGCCTTCTCGGTCACGAGATTCTCCAGCGCGCTTCGGGCATCTTCATTACTGGCGGCATCAAGATTGGATTGATTGTAAACCTGCTCCAAAGTGCTGGCGGCCTTATCGCGCTCTCCTGCTTTCAGGAAACCTGAAACCTGATTGAGGCGACTGAGCGATCCTTGCTCTTTCTCGGAGTATCGTCGATTGACCAATTCCTGATATTGGGCGCGATCAACGGGACCACCGTCCAGGCTATCATTCAGGTCAAGGTCTCCATCAGCATCCTGCAGGTCATAGCCCTCCGGAATGGAAATACTCCAGGTCACGTTCTCAAGCGGCTCTCCAATTTTGAAGGCTATCAATTCCAGATTTGCCAAAGATCCAGTCGAAAGCGTGGTGGCATAAGTGAATCGCACCTTCGCTTCATTGCTACCGGTATCCCCCGTGACGTGAAAACGGAACGAATCGCCGTCCTTCACGACGAGAGCGCTCTCTTCGTTCACAAAAACTCCAAAAAGGCGGCTTTGGGGTGGCAAGGTCAGAATTAGAGATCCCCTCTGCAGGGTCTCCAGATTCAGCTCTGCCTGATTCATCAATTCGCCTTGCGGAGACAGGACCGTCAGAAGTGAGCCATTTTTCACCCGCATCTTGACTCCAGCCACCACGGCATGACGCTTGAGAGAAATTCGGACTCCCCCTCCAGGCTGGGTATTACGAAGAAAAGCCGAGGGCGAGCCGCTGCGATCCAGCTGGAAAAGCGCCTTCGGAAGATTCGCCCAATCGACGGAATCCCATTCGGGAGCGGAGACCGGATCCAGTCTCAACCGGGCACCGGGACGAAGAGCAAGAAAAGTCTCCTGCTGCCGGGCCGACGGAAATGCAACAGCATTCACAAGCTCGGTCTCCTCCGATTGTTCATATTCAATTCGAAGCGCCACCTTTCCGATGACCCTGCGTTTAAACCGAACCTGCCAACGATTTTCCTCAATTCCCACAATGTCTCGTACTTCCTGACCGGAAACGCGCACGGTCTGACCATCGATTTCCGATAACGCGGGAAGTGTCACTTCCAAATCGCGGATGGAAGCGTGATCCACCTGCAGCAAGGTATCAATGCGGGACTTCGAACGTCCATCGCGCAATTCGACATCGTGTAAAACCTGCGCGGACACCGAAGGCGCCAGCTGATCAACAGCCAACTCCAGCTCCCACGATTTCTGCAAAAGGCGGAAGGCCAGGGATCCCGCCTCGGTTCCCCCAACCGAACGGGGGTCGAGAGCCGAAAGGTCTTTGCGCCGCGCCACCTCCAACTGAATCCCCCGACCGGGCACGATGACGAGCTGTCCCGACTGACGGCTGGCTTCACGAAGGCGAATCTTTGGAACGATCCATGACGTTAACGGCAGGGCCGGTGTTGCCCCGGTGAGCACGAGAGAGAATTTTTGGCTCCCCAGGGTTTTGCCATTGAGATTCATCATCACGAACTGCTGCCCTTCCTCTTCGACTTCAACCCAATGATTCAAAGCGGCCCCGGTGAGGGACTCGACTTCAAAGCCCTTCGGCAGAGGAAAGCTGAGGCGAAATACGCCTGCGCGGGTAATTGCGGCGGTCAAATCCACGGACATCACCGCCCGCTCTTCGCCAAAGGAAAGTCGTTGCTGGGAATCAACCCGCACCTCGGGAGCCACTTGAGCAACTTTCAATGTCAGGGATGCGACGGCTTTCGAATAGCGATAGACCTTTTGCAACGATGCCGAGAGGCGATTTTCGCGATCGCGAGGGAGCAAACTTCCCCCGAAGTCCGCAAGGTTGACGATCGACATTCCCTTGGGCTCATCACGATCAAGTTGCGCTTCTTTACCAAAGGCCAATGCCAACATGCCCACTTCCCCGGCAGCTCCCTGCACGCGCATTGGAAAAACTGTCACTTCAGCTGGCAGCTCGGCAAGGGCCCGCTGGGTTTCGACATCAAGGAAGAAAGGCTTGGATTGAAACGGAGCCAGCTCGATGGTGAGCCTCTTTTTGACCGGATCGAATCTCCATGGGCCCACCAGTTTGCTCTTCACATCGCTGACGGTGAAGCCATCGGGCACAGTTAGGATCAGCTGCTTCACCTGGCCCTGGGCCGGACGAATTTTGACCCGATGACGTCCGTCGACCACTCCCGGCCCCGGGATAAAGAGATCATCGACCTCAACATAAAAGCGAGTCGCCTCGGCCGCGACATCACGCGCTTTGGGACTGAGGACCACTTTGACATTTTCTTCCGGAGCCAACCACAATCGGGCCGAACTCCCCTCACCTTCCAGAGATTTTTGGCGAACCGCGGCAGTCGAATCAATCGACCACCCGGCTGCCTCGTATTTCACCGTCAAACTCCTGACCGCAGCCAATCCGGTCAGAATCGGGACACCTTTGGTCACCTCTCCAGTTGACGTCTGATAGGAAAAGGCGGCCTTGAAAGTTCCATCTTTAGTTGGAATCACCAGGTAATTGCCCGCTTCGGTCACAACTTTCAAACCTTCACCCTCAAACTTCGTCAGAGTTGCCGGAGCTCGAAGGAGAAGGAAACGCTCTCCAGCCTTTCCGGTGAGCTGCAAGTTCACTTCTGACGATAAGCGTCGATCCTTAATACCCCAGCTTTCGCTGATCGAGTCGGAAGCCTTCCAAACGGGCTTTGCAATCTCCTTTCCTTCGACCGGGTTCATTCCGAAACACGTCAGAAGCCCAATCAAAATCATCGCGGTGAGCCCACCCTTGGGTTCAGCATCGGATTCAAAATCATCGTCTTCCTCATCCTCAAAATCATCCTCACCATTTTGAGTGAAGAGATCTCTCCAGAGATCGAGGCAACGTCGCATCCCGAGCCACCACAGAACGAGAATCACCAATCCCAGCAACAGGAAAAACCAACCTGCGCCACCGACCTGGAAAAGAAGTCCAAAGGAAATCCCAAAGGCGGCCAAACAGCCCAACAAGACCCTCTGCGCCTTCATCTTCCAGGCGAGAAAGGCCAGGCCGATTGAAACCACGAGAATTAAGAGACCAAGGTCGGAAGTATTCATCGTCCCCTCCTCGACATGCATCACTGTTAAACTCAGAGCGGAGTCCGCTCCTTTGACCGGCGCGCTGTATTCAAGCACGTCCGGAAGATCCACCCGCTGGTCCATTCCTTTGGATGAAAGATAGAAGGCACCCACGGCCGCAAACAAAACGAGGGCCGCTCCGATCAGCGAAACTCCGGCAGGGATCCGCATGATCCAACTTCCAAGAATCCAAACCACCAACAACAAGCTAAAGCTGAAAAGCGCTTCGTTCTCGACCCAGGTAAAGCCGGTCTCCTGTAAGAAGGGAGTCAGGAGATTCAGCCCGCTCGATGCCACCGGCTTCAAGTGATAACCGGTATCGGGAGTCACTTCCCACCGGGTCATCAATTGGGTTGTTCCAGCCACATTAGGTGCCAGCAATTTCACCTCGCCTCCTGCACCGGCACTACTCGAGCGGACTTCCACCCGAACCGGGAGATTGGGGCCCACCGTAGCAGGCAGCGGAATGACCCGACGATTTCCATCCTCCCGAATGGTCACCTGGGTTCCATTCACCGCGACATCGCGAATCAAAAGTCCTGCGGGCACTTCAAATTCCAGGTTCCTCTCACCCCGCGTGCGAACGTCAAAAGTCGAAACGGTGACCGCTCCGCCATCGCGGGAAATCCGGCTCCTAATCTGCGCAAACTCCACGACCTGACGGGCTGTTTCGCCCCGGCTGAACCAGCGAAAACCTGTCGTCAATGCAAAGGGACGACGCTGGTATTGCCACGCCGCCAAGGTCGGCGCGTGAGACATCAGCTGATACTCCCCGGGAAGCTCCAGTGGATCGAGCTTTTGCAAAAAATCATCAGCCACGATATCGGAAAGTTGGACCTGACCCGGACTCACCACTTGAATGAATCCACGTTCGGCTTGCACCTCTTCCGCCACCAATCCGCCCAATTGGAGCAAGGTATCCGCTTTTTGCTCATAGGTCACCAAGAGTTGATAAGCTCCCATAACCGGACGGTGAAGCGGTACGATCATCGATCCTTCAACCCTGCGGTAATCACGAATATCCCGACCATCGACATCGAGATGCTCGATATCTTCGGGAAGAGAAAGCTTCCACTCGCTCACCGGGGCTCCGGTCACAAAGTAATTCACCAGGACCGACACGTAGGCCGTTCCTTCTTTCAGCGAGTAGAGATGGAAAATATCGGCCTGCACATTCTGGCTGAGCGCAATCACCTTCATTTCCGCCTTCCACTTCTCGGATCGAATCCGAAAGGCCTGCTGCAAATTGGCACCCCGCTTCAGAAGTCGGGCCAATGGCATCTCGGCGAGCCCCTCCACGGCCCCCGGATTCACCCGAAAACCGGGTGCCGCACTCACGCCCAGTTCTCCCCCGGTCACCGTATCCTCCGGGTAGGAAAGAACGGGAAGAATCCACGCGCCGGCCTTGGCGGCTTCATTCTTTTCAAAGTGAACTTTTACCAAACGGCGTCCAACCACTTCTTTTCCAAAGATCACCTTGAGTCGGCGCATCCCTTTTTCAGGATCACTCAACACGTAGTCGGACACATCCGCTCCCGTCACTGAAACAATCGAGTAATCAGCGGGCCCATAGAATTCCCATTCCCGGATCCCGGCCTCGCGAATTTCCAATTCAAGATCAGCCTTGAGAACGCGATCGGTTTCGGTCAGTTCGTATTGGAGGGTCTGCGAAACATTGATCTCCGGCTTCACCCGGTCTGCCGAGACCGAGAACGATCGTGTCGCCGCCGGATAACGATAGTGAAAGACCTGGCGAATCGACTTCGGAAGTTCAGAGGCTTCCGGAAATTGATCCGGAGACAACTGGGTCAGCCCCGTCGGATTCATGACTTCAATCCTGACCGCGCCACGGTTGTAAATCCGGAAATAACCGGAGTGACGGACGGCCCCAACCGGAGTCAGGCGCAGAGGTTCCGTTTTCACCGGCAGGGCATCGAGAGCCGACTGCGAACGAATCACGAAGAAGGCCTCCTTGGAAACCGGACGAGTCAGGACGATTTCAAGCACCCGCTTGTCCGTCACCTGCCAGCTCAAAACATTTTCACCCTCCACCGCCAGAACTTCGCCGGCACCGGCAAGTTGAACATTGAGGGAAGGCAGGGAACCCTGGAGAGTCTTGATCGTTAAAGCAGACATCTGTCGGAGAAGACCGGCTCCCACCGAGATTTCACCCATCGCTTCACTTGTGAAAAAAAGTTTTCCGTCACTCGTCTTGCGCTCGGGCTGCCAGGCGAACTGACACGATCCGCTTGCCGGAAGGAATGACCCGTGGCCGCCTTCGGTCGAAGTCGGGCTGACCGGGAGATTCGCATCAAAGACGGCAGTCGAAGTGATCCCCTTCAACTCGATTGGAACGACCGCTCCACTGGGAACAAAAAAGTCGATTTTCTTCCACTCCCCTGCAGTCTGCACCGGAGTCACGATGGCCAAATCGATCGGGTAGACCCCGGGTTTGTGAAACTCCAATTGATACCCTCCTTGGGAAAGCTTCAGTCGGTAATCAGGGGTCGCCACCGCTTCAATCGGAGCTGCCCGTCCATGTAAAACGGTCAGAGAGACAGGCTCCTCGCTCGTCACGTGAGCGGTTCCAATGAGACGAAATGAAGCCGACCCTTCGTCAGATAAAATCTCGCCAACCAGTCGCATGTCACGAAATTCCACCGGATCAGGTTGCGCGGCCGAAAGGACCACTCCCACCGACAATTCTGCCCGACCTGCTGCGCTCAGCCGATCAACGCCCTTCTCACCTTTCAATGTGAGCAAGCCCCCTGCTTTCACCAGGCGATGCCGAAGCCCGGCGGCACTTGAGACGGTGTAAGTCGCAGAAAAACCCGTTGCCCCACCCGGACCAAACGTCGAAAGATCGTATGACACCGGAAGTTTAAAGGGACCTCGCTTAAAAACAGCCGTCACTTTCAGTTTTCGGGCTTTCACATCAACCGGAACAAAATCCAAAAAGCGGGCTTTACCCTCTTCACGAAGTGACCAGCTCTTCAATCCTGCGCCCTTCACTTCCAGCACCGGGGCATTCCCCAAAACTTCCACGGTCAGAGTCTTCGCCTCTCCCTGCATGATTTGAAAATCAATCGTGGCTGTCTCGACCAACTCATTCGCAGAAAAACTGGCCGTAGCGCCAACTTTTGAAGAGTAAAAAACCGCAGGCTTCACTGCAGGCTGCGAAAGAACCCAGGGAAAAGGGTAAAGAAGTGAACCCGGATTCAGCCCCAGGTGCTGATTCGAATGCATGCCAACTCCATGACTTGGAACAGGAGTAATTTGCGGAGAGACCGGACTCCCGGCTGGCGTCGCAACGGGCGCAGGAATCTCAACAACTGGCGGCGTAGCAGGCGTCTCCTGAGCAGTCAGCCAGGAGCCAATAAGGAGAAAAACAAGGCAATGGACTTTCATAAAATTGATAAGGGAATTGAAGTGAGGCCGCGCGCTTCCGTTTTCACGAACGAGCAGCCAAGGAGGGGTGTTATTGACCTGCCTGTTGAAGCATGGTTTTAAATTCGCGGAATCGGGGCTGGAGGTCGAAATCAGGTTTCAAAAGCTCGGTTTCCTGACGGAGTCGCTTGAGATCAACGCGCTCGCCCACCGGACTTCCTTTGAGTTTCTCAGCAAAAAGCCCGGCAACTCCGGCCAATCTCAAAGCCGGGTCGGCTTCGGAAAACAGTGGCGATTCAGGCTGATAAGGAATCGCCCAGGTTCGCTCGACCATCTCGTTACTTTCCGTGTCGAGGAAGCGAACCGAGACCGTTCCGACGTCACCCCTTCCGTCCGGAATCGGTTCGAAGTGATACAAAGCAACTCCACTCTCCTCTGCAGCCATTTCAGCGGCATCAACGGAGTCATTGCGGAAATCTTCTTTCTTCAACTTGTGCTTCTCAAAGCCGTAAAGCTTGAACTTTGAAACACGCTCGGGATTGAAAAGGATTTGAACTTTGACGTTCTTGGCCGCAGGACGCAGCGCTCCGGCAATTCGCTTCGCGAAGCCATCGTCCGCATCCTCGGGACGATCCAGGAAATAATAACGTCCGTCTCCTTGCTTCGCGAGGGAGCTCAGAACTTCATCATTGAGTCCATCGGCTCCCACACCGCAGGCATCGAAGGCGATCTTATGCTTGCGCATCATCTCAACCTGCTTGGCGAGATTCTCCGGTAAGGCATCTCCGAGATTTACCGCGCCATCCGTCAGAAGAATGATGCGATTCTGGGCTCCCTCCACAAACTGCTGCCTCGCCAACTGCAGGCCGGATGAAAGCGCCTCTTCGAGATTTGTGCCACCTTCGGTGAGAGGTTTGGCGATGATCTCCGCCAACTTCATCGCTTCATTGCCTTTCACTCGCTCCGCCAGCAAGCGCGGCGTCCGGGCAAAGCCCACCAGCGTGACCTCATCATTGGCATTGAGCTGGGCCGCCAAAAGAGCAAAGGCCCGCTTCACACTCTCTGTCCGATCGGCGCGCTCCATCGAACCGCTTTGATCAAGAAGAATGGTGAGACGCAAAGGAGTGGCCGCATTCCGCCCCAGCGAGGCCGTGCTCATCGCAATCCTCATCAGGTTACGCTGCTGCATGAAAGGATGTGCTCCCTGCTCAATCGCACAAGACACCTTTTCACGCTGACTCGGCTTTGTGTCATCATAGTCGAGGGCATTGATAAACTCCTCCGACCGAACCTTCGAGGCATCCGGCCAATTCCCTCCCGCCAAGGCCGACTTCGCAAGCTTGAAGGAAACATCGCTGACATTCAGCGAGAAAGTGGAGTCTGATTTTTCGGCCGTCGATGTTTCAAAACTTTCTCGCTCTCTCAGGGCTTTCCGGGCCGCTTCCTTGGCCTTCACATCCTTCTTGAACGCCCAAAACATTCCATCGATCAATTCAAGGTTTGTGGGAGTATTCCGAACGATCACAGTATTTTCATCGGCCAGAAGACTTGCTCGAGCACCCTGGGGAAACGAAACCCCATTCCGCTTCAAAGTGGTCTCGAAAGATTCGCTCTCATTTCCTCTCGGCTTCAGCCATGCCAGTAAACCCGGCTCCACATCCCAGCGTCGCTGGGTAACATCTTCATCCTCTTCCGAGGTAATCGGAAGCAACGTCACCGCTCCATCCGACTCGATTTTATAGCGAAGATTCGCTTCATCGGCCAGGTATTGAACCGCGACAGCCAATGGCACATTCTTAAGGTCGAGATTCTTAATCTTCGTTTTTGAATGATCAATCGGAGCGCCAAACCCTTCCAAGGATCCTCCATTTTCCTCATTTACGGTTCGGGGAAGCCTGAGATTGAATTTCAATCCGGCATCGATCGGATCCAAAGAGGTTGAATCCAATTCACGGGCCTTCTCTTCGATCATCGCCAGAGCGTCTTCGACGGTCGTGTTTTCCAACTTAAATTCGGGTAAAATGATTTGCTTCATTTTGCCGGACGTAACCTTGCTCTGCCCATTTTCATCACCCCCAAGCTCCGCCGTCGCGTAATACGGGATAGACTCAACATCTCCAAAATCGAATGGTTTCAAATCCGATGAATCCTCTTCTGCCATCTTCTGGCCACCGTTGTCCATCGGAGAAAGTTCGGCATCTTCCATGACCTGACCTGCGCCAGCTTCGAAAGGATCCGGCTCACCTTCCTGCAGGCGCCTCCCCCCGCCCCCGCCACCGGAAGTTTGTTCCAACTCCCGCGATTGATTCGCGTCCTTCAGCTTCCCCGGGCGAGCCTCCTCAAAAGAAGATCGATAGAAATTTCCCGGGACCGCCGTGGCTCTTTCCGACCAATCTCGAGCCGTTTTGCTATCCTGACTGTCGATCGCAGCCTCATTGAGTTCCTCTTCCTCCTTGTCGAAAAACCCATCCTCATGGAATTTTTCAACAGTGGCGAGACTACGACGGGTTGTATCGGTACTCCGGCCTTTTTCTTTGGTTTGCGAAGAATTGCTCCGGGAGGAGTTACCGAGATAACCCAGTCCCTTTTTCGCAACCCCACTACCGGGGTCATTCTTCTCAACATTCGTTCTCAATTCACGGGAAACACGCTCCTGGCCGGGGCGATCCAAGCGACCTAGGACCGCTCCAAAGCGATCCTCAATGTCGAGGGAATCCATAGTCCTTTTCCCTTCACCATCAGCCGCTCCATTCAAAAACTTATCCCCCAAGGCCTTATCCTTTGGAATCTTGCCACTTTGTTCGGAGAAAAGAGAGGCCAAGGTGCCGCCGAAATCTTTTCCGTCACCGAAATCCAGAGTGATACTTGTAACGTCGATTTCAGGAACTGGAATCGCGGCAGGAGTAGTCGTATTGGCTGCAATCGCCTTCGAATTAAAGGAGGAAGGTGCGGCGGGCTTACGCTCGTATCGGGTCCGCTGCTTCTTCTGCAGAAGTTGGTCTTCCGAGACATTCTCTTTACTCTTTTTAAGCTCTTCTTTTAGTGCCGTAAAAGCCTTGGGCGAAGCAGCAGGCTTCGACAGACTTGGTGTTGTTGCCGGCCGCACTGAATAATTTTGGGGCATCTCCTTTTGATTCTCTAAATTCCCTCCACCTCCGCCCGCTATTCCGGTTCCATTCGCGGCGACTCCTCCGGTGCCAAAATGATCCTCGGCCGCGGCCGCTCCGCGAAGATTCATCTTGGCGGCCTCCTTGACAATCGAGCGATCCTCTTCCCGCAAAGCCTCCGCTGAGAGCCGCTCCTCTTTCAAGGACATTTTGTCTGCCACCTGTTTGTTCAAACTGGCAAGGCGGCTCGTGGCGGCGGCTGGTTCGGAAGGAACAACCATGCCTTTATCCCCCCCCCTTTTCGAAGGAGAAAATTTTTCAGCAAACCCGAAACTATCTCCGTTTTCGTTTGAATCAACAGAGGGAGATTTAAAAAAAGCCCCTGTCGCTGTAATATCGCCCGGCGTTGGAACTCTCCCGGAGGTCCTTGTTTGCGTCCGGGTGACCAACCCATCCTCATCGCCATCCGCCTTGGCCGCCCACGTCGTAGTCAAAGCCCGATCTTTCAACCCGGAGCCACGAAGACCATCAGGCCGACCGATGTCTCCTCCCTCATTGCCGCTGGTTAACGAAAACGCATACGTGTCCTTGCCCTCAACTTCGAAGCGACTCCCGGAATCCGGGGTGGAGTCTTCACGCAATCTCCCACGCATTCCGGCAGTGATCACCCCACCGACAATTTCATCATGTGAATCTTTCCCATCCGAGGTAATCTGAGCATCGATCGCGGCCAAGGCATTCGCTGCGCTGCGCTTTGGAGCAACAGGCGTAGGCTCCGGCACCTGACCGGATTCACGATTGGAAAAATTGGGTGTATTAGTCAGATTACGTATCAAATCACGTTGCCCAATGATCGATTCATCCAACCTCGCCAATTCATCTCCCCCGGATTCTTGGGCCATAAATGAGGCCTCCGCTTTCGTGGCACTGTCTCGCGCAAACTGCTTCATTGAAAGCTGGATCGTGACCAAGAGGATCAAAGCCAAAACCAAACAAGCCGCACAAAGATAAACGAGACCCTGACGGGAAATCCTCTTCTCCCGCTGCTTTTCAATCCGCTTCTCCTTTTTCCGCTTTCGTTCCTCAATTTTGAAAAAAACCGCAGACCGCCTTTCCTTCGAAAGAGTCCAACCCTCCTCATTCCGCTCCCGATGAGCCTCACCCACAAGCCCGTGGACTTTTTCAACCCCCTCCTTATACCTTCGCAATTCCGGACTTTCGTCCATCAGGCGCTCCATTTCCTCCGACTCAAAGGCCGAGGCCTCACCAAGGACCAAAGCCACGATGCGAGCTTCCAGCTCGGGTTTGATGTAGGATTGCAGATCGTCGTTCATAATGTCCGGGGGATTAATAATGGCTGATCCCCGACTTGCGCAGGCGCTCGCCGAGGTCTTTTAAAAGGTGGTGAAGGCGGTAACCGACATTGCCGACGCTCATCTCGAGGCGGTCGGCGATTTCCTGATACTTGAGGTCTTGAAAATACTTCATCCGAACCATGGACTGGTCGCGTTCCTCCATCTCGGAGACAAACATCTGAATCATGCCCACCGCTTCCATCTTTCCAAGTTCGTGGTCGGGACGTTCGAGAGCTGATTCCCGCTCGCCCACCGATTCATCGAGAGTTTCGCGTTTGGATTTCCGGAGGACGTTGAAGGAGAAATTTCTCACGCAGCGGAAAAGCCATGCGCGGGGGATCTCGACCTCGTCCCAGTGTTCGTGAAGTTTAAGAAAAGCATCCTGCACCACTTCTTCGGCAAGTTCCCGCCTCCCCAAAAGCCCGAAGGCATAGCGAAGCAATGGACTTTCCTCGTCGGAAAAGACCTCTTCGAGAGATCGTCGCACAACGGGCGACTTCCTTTTACCGGAGAGACGCATGATGGACGGCCGCAAGGCCTTCTGTGAACTTACTTTGGACACGGTGGAGCATTCTTTTCAAAGGGAGAGACAGCACTGTGCTCGAATCCTTGGAAAAAAAGAATAAAAAGTCTCCAACCCCGATCCTGCACCGGCCCAATGTTCCCGTTAACCTTGCCCATCAGGCTATGGGAGCCTCCCTCACAATCAGGCTCCTTCGTTAATTTGCCGCGTAATTTCCAGCGCAATTGCGAGAGCATCGGCACCTTGCTGCCCCGTCACCGCCGGAGTTTTGCCATCACGGACACTTTCCGCGAACGCCGCCAGCTCAAGTTTCAAAGGCTCATCCTTCTCGACCTCAACCTTGGCCTTCTGAATTCCTCCCCCTTCTTTCCAATACATCTCCCCGGTTTGTTCCTGATAATCGAGCGACAGATACCCGTCATCTTGAAAAACCCGGATCTTCCGCATCCGCTCGGGACTAATCCGACTCGCCGTCACGTTGGCGACACAGCCATTCTCAAACCGAAGCCGGGCATTCGCGATGTCCTCGCTTTTCATAAGCACCGGCACCCCCACGGCATCAATGCTGGCGACCGGCGACTTCACCAAATGAAGAACAATCTCGAGATCATGAATCATCAGATCCAGCACCACCCCAATATCAATGCTCCGGTTCGGAAACGGCGAAAGCCGGTGGGATTCGATAAATTTGGGATGATTCAACTTTGCCTCAAGCTCCTTCATCACCGGGTTAAAACGCTCAATGTGGCCAATTTGCAGGATTCGGTCATGCTCGGCCGCCAATTCCACCAATTCCTTGGCCTCTTCCACACTGGGAGCGATCGGCTTTTCCATCAAAACATGGACCCCTCGCTTCATGAGATCTCCTCCCACCTCCAAATGCGCCACCGTCGGCACCGCGACACTGGCCAAATCACAGGCCTCCGCCAACGCTTCCAGCGAGTCGACGGCCTTGGCCCCAAATTCATCAGCCACCGCTTTGGCCCTTTCCAAATCGGCATCATACACCGCCGTAAGCTCGGTCCCCTCGATCAAAGAGTAGCATCTGGCATGGTTTCGCCCCATCGATCCTGATCCCGCAACTCCGGCTCGTAACTTCATATTCGAAGTCCTCGCAGATCAAACCAGCAATGCCAATCAACTTTCCACTTGATTAATTGCCACTAACACCAAGATTCCCGAACAAGTTTGAGCGTCTTGTCGCTTAATCGGTGAATACAAACCCAAATGACATCCCATGATTGAAGTTTCTGGTCTCACAAAACGTTTCGGCTCAAAGGTAGCCGTCGATGATCTCTCATTCTCAGTCAACAAAGGCGAGGTCCTCGGATTTCTCGGGCCGAATGGCGCTGGAAAATCCACGACCATGCGTATGGTGACTGGATTTCTCCCCGTCACCGCCGGTAAGATCAAGATCTGCGGAATCTCCATGACCGGAAAACCCATAGCCGCGAAGCGCAAGATTGGTTACCTTCCCGAGTCCGCGCCCCTTTATAATGACATGACCGTTCAAGGTTTCCTCAAGTTCTGCGCCTCCATGCGCGGACTTCGTGGCTCGGCCCGCCGCCAAGCCGTCGAAAAATCAATCGAGACCTGCTTTCTCGAAAATGTCGCCCGCCAATCCATTGGCACTCTTTCCAAAGGCTACCGCCACCGCACCTGCCTCGCCCAGTCACTCCTTCACGACCCCGAGGTCCTCGTTCTCGACGAACCAACCGACGGTCTCGACCCCAACCAGAAGCTTGAAGTCCGCAAACTCATCAAAAATCTCGGCAAGGAAAAGGCCATCCTCTTCTCAACCCACATTCTCGAAGAAGTCACCGCCGCCTGCACCCGTGCAGTCATCGTTGACCAGGGAGTCATCGTTGCTGACGGCACTCCCGAACAGCTTGTCTCCGAAGGAGGAGGATCCCTCTACGACCTCTTCCACAAAGTAACCACTTTTGAAACCCCTGCTGCTTAATCACCCCACTTCTTTCTCAGCATGAACACTTTGACCATCTTTAAACGCGAGCTCACGAGCTACTTTACCCAGCCCACCGCCTACGCCATCGTCATCATCTTCGGATTCCTCTCCATCCTGCTCACCTTTACGATCGGTAACTTTTGGGCCATCGGAGACGCCAGCCTCCATGGCTCCTT
>CALFSW010000215.1 GCA_937916505.1 uncultured Verrucomicrobiales bacterium
AGCGGGTGACTGTTAATCACTAGGTCCTTGGTTCGATCCCAAGCGCCGGAGCCATCTAAGCCCTTCAACCAGAACAGGTTGAGGGGCTTTCCTTTTTTTAGAAAGGCAGGTGTAGGCACCAAGTGTAGGCACTTTTGGCGGTCTTTTTTAATTGTTTTGAAGTTGCGATTTCTTCACTGGCTTCATTTTAAGTTGAGAGATGGTTGGAGGGCACGGGGAATTGCTAATGGTCCGGGGATTGACCGGGAATCAGTCCGTTTGGAATTCCGAACTCTCACCAACGATCTCTCACTCGGGAGGACAATTGACGATTGTCTTGGCGAGCGTCAGTCTGAGGAGCTGATCGAGGTAAGTCCCGGGTTTGTCACTCATGAAGAGAATGTGACTGTCTTCTAGCTCTTCCATCGTCTTGAACTCGGTGATGTTCACGAGGTCGTTGTATTTGGTGACGGAGAGGATGAAGGCGTTGAGGGTGAGACTGGTATCTTTGAGTTCCTTTTCGACGGTTTTGATTTCCCGGTAGAGCTGGAACTTGGGAGAGTTCACGTCGAGCATCTTGAGACCCTTGGGATCGACGAAGCTGAGCCATTGCTGGCCGGTATCGGGGCAGGTAAGCCAGAGGAGGAAGTCAGGGTAGAAGTTCCCGGCTACGGCGAAGCCGACGCCCTTGCGTCGATCTGACGCGTTGCGGAGGAGGTAGAGGCTCTTGTTTCCAAGTCGGTCTTTGCCGGCTTTGCTGGAGACATAGGCTTCGAGGTCCTGGACAAATTGCACTTCACTTGGAGCATCGAAGGAGAGCGGGCGCATCTTAAGCGGGAGGCTGTCCTTGTTTTCGAGGTGGATGAGGGGGTGGTAGAGATGGCTGTCAAAGCAGATCGCGATCATCTGGTTGGCATTCCAGGAGCGGGCCCCGGCGAGGTCGCCGCTTTCAATAAAGTCCTGAAGGGTTTTCAACTGCTCAAGGTAGAGTCGCCCGTCGTCTGTATCATCGATGTCGAATTTGTAGAGCTTGAGCATCGAGCCATGATCCTCTTTGAGAGTGATCACTTCGTAGTGCTTACTTTGATAGGCGTGCTTGAGGGCATTGTAGAAGCGGTCGGTGTAGTCGAGAAGCAGGGTAATCAAGACTTCCTCCATGCGGAGTAGGTCGCGGTAGTTTTTGAGGTCAAACTCGGAGCTTGGAGCGAAGAGGGTAAACCAATCCTGGGATTGCTCGCAGAACTGACGGAGGCGGTTTTGATCGACGCGGAGATTGTGCCAGTTTTGGCGCATTTTGTGTTCCTGGACGGCGAGGTAGATACGGTCCCAGTTGAAGTTTTTGAGGCAGATTTGCGGGATCTTGCCCTCGTTACGTTTTGCGGTGTTGCCGTCCTTCTGATCTCCTCCTTGGATGATCTCGATGCGCGGGTAGAGGTCGAGCGTGGTGTGAACGCGCTTGATCTTGGGCTTGCCCGTCTTTTGATCGATGAATTCAGCTGGGACTTCGTAGAGTTCGACACGGTGGACGTTCTTAAAGCCATTGCGCTGGTTGTCCCGATAGCCATCCTTGAGGCCGAGGGTTTTGAGCTTGGTTGCCGGGAGGTTGGGGCGGATGGGGAAGTCGAGTTCAAGGAGTTCGTCGGTCGGGGTGACTCCTTCTTCTTTGAGGTATTTTTTGAAGTCGGCCATGTAGGTGGCCTTCACTCCGAAAATGTTGAGGGTTTGGAGATGGCCAAGGTTGAGTCCTTTGGGACGTTCTCCGGCGGGGGTGCGTTTCAAGGTGAAGTTGCGGCCTTTGAGGCGGACGCCACGGCCAAAGAGTTGGATGATCTGCGGTCCGGCCCCGGTGCCCATATTGAGAAGGCCCATCGTAGAGACCCGCCAACTGCTCCAGCCCTCGGTGAACTTACGCGAGCCGATGAGGAGGTTGAGAGGGGATTCCTCTTTGTTGATGGAGGGGAAAAGAGATCCTCCGAATTCGTCGCTTTCGATGTCGAAGGGTTGCTGTCCGTCGGCGGTTTGATTGATGAATTTCGAGTCGTCGCCAATGTTGATGAGTCCGAAGGGATCGGCGGAACCGACCCGGAGGGCGATTTCTCCTTTGACTGCTTTGACGTTTGTTAATTTGAGGCGCTGGGGGGAGTCGGTGTTGAAGAGTCGTTTCAGGATATCCTGATAAATTTCCGCACCAGTGAACTTGCTGATGGGGAGGAATCGTTTGTCGAAGATATTGCGCTCCTTCTTGTCGAGAATGCGGGCGGTTCCGTGGAGGAGGTCTCCGATCCACTGCTCGGTGCGAGAGCGCTCATTGAGAAATTGGGCGAGGAAGGTGAGGACGATGAGGATGTCGGAGTCGTCGTCGTTCACCTTGTTTCCCACAAAGACCCAGAGGGGTTTTTCCAGATTGAACTCAGCCAGTTCTTCCTTTTGCGTTTCGTAGAGGTAGAGCTGTTGGTAGAAGGTGAGGAGGCAGGCGGTGAAGTAGAGATGGCGTTCCTCAGTATCCTTATTTTCGGGGAGGTTGAGAATGGTGAATTCCTTCCCGTAGCCGTCATCGTAAAAATACTTGTAGGAGTAGTCGAAGAGGCAGCATTTGGCGTAGTTTTCCAGGGTAGCGGTGAAGCGGGCCTGGGTTTCTTCACTTTCATCGAGCGAGATCGCTTCGAGTTCATCGGCGGTGATCTCGTTGAGTTTCTTCCCGGTGATGATCTTGGCCTTTTCTTTGAGCGCTTTGTCGCGGGATTTTAGAATGGTGTTTCCCTTGGCGACGGATTGACCGAAGGTGGCGGAGTATTCGAAGGCGAAGCCTTCTCCGATGAGGGCGGCGCGGCGGCGCATCCACGGGCCTGCTTCGGAACCGGTGCCGCGATGGCCTTCATCGACGAGGACGAGATTGTGCCCTTCAAAGGCTTCGACGGCGACGGTCTTATCTCCCATTTCGTCGCCGAGCTTGTTGACATCGATGATCTCGATGCTGCCGGGGAGAGAGCTGTGATCCTTGTCGAAGAGGTGAACGCTGGCGAAGCCGGAGTCGGTCAGTTCACGGAGGTGCTGGCGGGAGAGTCCCTCGTTGGGAGTGAGGACGATGATTTTATCGGGGAGGCTTTTGCCATTGGGTTTGTGAGCGGCGAAACGCTCCAGGTATTGCCGGAGATTGACGTGGAGAAGAAGGGTCTTGCCACTGCCGGTGGCGTTCCAGAAGGCGACCTTGTTAAGATCCTCGGCGAGGTAGGGGACGAACTGGTTCGCGTTGTTGGCTTTCTCGTTATAGGTGGCTAATTCTTCGTTCAGTCCGGCGAGGAGATCGGCGGGGCGTTTGAAATACCAATCGAGGTAGATTTCGGAGAAGAGGAGGGAGAGGTATTGGAAATACTTCATGCGAAGGGTTTCGCCCTCCTTGCGATTGCGGTTCCGGGTGATCTCCTGCCAATGGCGGACGATGTTTTGATCGTAGCGGGTCAGTTCCTCGGAGGTGATCAAGTCGTGGTCGAAGAGCTGGCCGGTGAGTTGGCCAAAGAAGAGAGTGTGGCCGTCTTCGATGCCCTCGTAGCGGTCGTCGCCGAGACGCTTTTTAAGCTCCTCGAGGTCATCGCCCCGGAAGAAGCGGTGCATCCAGTCTTTGAGGACGAGCTGTTTGTGGAAGTTCATGGGAAGTCGAGTTCAGCCTGTGGGGGTGCGGTAGGCTTGTTGAGGGTGATTTTCGTTGTCAGGATAAACGTATTTCAATTTCCCAGCATCGACTAGTGGGCGAAGATGGGTGCGTTTTAAAAATCTCACATCTTTCTTTCCCAGGTAGGTGGCGATTTGAGCGGCACTGAGTGGCTGGATTCGACAGAGTTCGAGAATGATGGGCTCGGTTTTATGACCGCTTCTTTGCCCCAAGCGATCAATGGCCTCCTTAAGGTAGTCGGGAACAACTGGGAGAGTTCTTCGCGTCTGATTAAATTGAGGGGTTTTCTCCGACTTTGGGTAGGTGAGTTCGTATCCCTCTTTGCCCAATTGATCCCGTAACTCACCCACCTCGTGGTCTAACTCATCCACCTCGGGGCCTAACTCACCCACCTCGGGGCTTAACTCACCCACCTGTTCGATGATTTCGCCGGGGAAATTTTCTCCTTTCATGTAGTAGGTGGCGGCACCGCCTCCCTTCTTTACCAGCATTTCGGAGTCGCAGAGCTTTCGGAGGTCCGAGCTTGTCGAAAAGACGTCATTTCCCGTCAGTTGGCGGAGGGTGGGGTTGTCGATTCGTTGACTTTCCCGGACGGCGATGAGGGCATATTTTTGGCCCTCGCTCAGAGAAGTGTCGATCTGTCCTAACCAATTGAGACCGTCCTCAGAAAGGAAGTGATGGAGGAAGAACTCGCTTGAGAAGCGATTCTCGCCACGATCTGATTCGAAGGTCGGCGGGGAAAAGCCAGCCTCGATCATCTTTTTCCGCATGTAGCTGATGCCCGTTCCCTTTGTCTCAGCGGTGTTCGTCT
>CALFSW010000216.1 GCA_937916505.1 uncultured Verrucomicrobiales bacterium
GCTGAAAAGGTGCTTTGAGGCTTGGCATTCGCTGCAGATGAAGACTCGGCTGTTTTCGTGGGCGTCGCATCATCTTTTTGGCAGGCGGGGAAGGCCAGCATGATGACAAGCGATAAAGGGACGATGATTTTTTTCATGAGTGTTTCCGGTCGATGAGATTGGACGCTCGCAACATAGCCCATGCGATAGGGGAGGGATGGGGTGATTCAATCCGAGTCTCGGTAATTATTTTATTTTGGATCGCTTTGGATCGTATCCAGCTTCGTTTCGCTTTGTTTTCAAACGTGTCCTTAGCTGATTCAGACGCTCAGCGTATTTCGGGTCCTTCGCGAGATTTGTGAACTCGTTGGGATCATTTTTCCGGTCGTAAAGCTCATCGCCTTTTGCTCCAAATCCCCAATGGGTGAATCGCCAATCGGGGGTGCGAATGGATTCTCCGCCGCTGCGGCTGATCGTGAAAGCGAGATCTTTGGTCCACTTCTTCGTCGAGGGATCGTTAAGGAGAGGAAGGAAGCTCTGGCCTTGAAGGTTGGCAGGGGGCGTCAATCCAGCGAGCCCGGCAACAGTCGGGTAGAGGTCGACGAGTTCGGTGATGTGGCCGCTTGCGGTTCCATGGGAATTGGACATCCACGGCACACTGAGGATAAAAGGAACACGGGTCGATTCTTCAAAGAGGTGCTGCTTTTGAAACTTGTGATGATGTCCCAGGAGATAGCCGTGGTCGCTGGAAAAGATGACGATGGTATTTTCCCGCAGTCCCAGTTCGTCGAGGGCATCGAGCACGCGGCCGACCTGGGCATCCATATAGGAAATGCTGGCGTAGTAGGCTTCCAGCAATCCTTTGTGAAGTTCGGGAGTGACGCCATAGTGATCGATTGATTTGTAGTTGCGAATGATCTTGGGGACATCGTCGAGATCGCCCTCGGGAACGCTCGGAGCGACCATGGCATCGCGGTCGTAAAGATCGAAATATTTGGACGGTGCCACCAAAGGAACGTGGGGACGCACAAAGCCGCATCCCAGAAAGAAGGGCTTGTCCTTATTGCGTTTCAAGAACTTGATCGCAGCCTCCGCCGCCATCCCGTCAGCGTGTTCGAGATCACCGGTCGAAGCCTCCACTCCGGTAAAAGTCTGGGAGCCTTTGTCCTTCGGAGACCATTCGGTTCTCTTGCCGGGGGCGTTCTGCTCGGGTGCCTTGATGTTGACCGTTTCGTCCCAAGATGGGGCGTCGTCATGATCGGATGTTCCCGCAATGATCTCGCGGGGGATGCCCATGTGATAGATCTTGCTGACGCGGCCGGCGCGGTAGCCGTTGTTGCGGAAGAGTTGGGAGAGCGTCACCACCTCGGGGAGGTTTTGACGCAGATTGCCACTGTTGCCGAGCATGCCATTGGTATACGGAAAGAGCCCGGTCATCAGCGAAGCGCGGGAGGCTCCGCACACCGGATACTGGCAGTGCATGTTTTCAAACCGAACGCCGCGCCTGGCCAAGGCGTCAAGCCTTGGAGTTTTGCATTGTGGATGTCCGAACCCGCTGAGAGCGGTGTTGAGGTCATCGGACAAGAGAAGGAGGACATTGGGCTTCCGTTCTTCTGCCCGGGATGATGGGGTGACGCAAATCGTTGCGAGAATGAGGGAAATGAGAACTTTCATATTCGGGTGAGAATGGGGTGTTTATTGGAGGGTTCAAGTTTGACTCCAGCTTGCCAGGAATTTCCTTTTGGTGGAAAGGGAAAAGGTCCTAG
>CALFSW010000217.1 GCA_937916505.1 uncultured Verrucomicrobiales bacterium
TCACGAACCGGAGCAGTCACGAACCGCTTGTTGAATCTTTGCCGTATAACAGACCGGAAAATAGAACCGGGGCCTCCGGTGTCAACTCCATTTCGAGCGCCCCATCACGCCGGTCTTACAAAGTCCTCCGGGCCTGTTTGAGTCAGGCGGTGGATGATTGCCTTCCTGAAACGGGGAGCCCGTCAAACACCGGCTGATCCGTGTCGCAGAATGGCTTGGCGCAAGTGACTGGCTCGAATTTATCTGGTCGCGGTTGCTTCAGTCGCCTAGTTTCGACAACGACGTGCCTGCATTGGTTTCGCTTCCCGCTATGAATGAAATCACCCGCTGGTTGAATCGATCGACAGACTCTTCGGGAGAAGAGGAGATGTTCGCCATGTGGTATGCCGAGTTGCGCAAGATTGCGCGCAGTCGGATGGCGGGAGAACGCGAGGGGCATACCCTCTGTGCCACCGCCCTCGTGAATGAAGCGTGGCTACGGTTGCAGAAGTCCGCGCCGGAGGAATGGCGTGATCGCAAGCAGTTCTACGGTGCCGCAGCCGAGGCGATGCGGCGCATTCTGGTGGAAGCGGCCCGCCGCCGGCTCGCTTTAAAACGAGGTGGGGCGCGGGAGGACGTGCCCTTGGATGACAACCTTCCCGTGTTCGCTCCTGTGGCCGATGAACGGCTTCTTGGGATCCATGAGGTTCTCGATCGACTCGAGAAAGAAGATGAAATGAAGGGCCGCATCGTCAAATTGCGGTTTTTCGGCGGGATGAAACAGGATGAAATTGCGGCTCTTCTCGAGGTGAGCGAGGTGACGGTGCGGCGGCATTGGGTGAAGGCGAAAATGTGGCTCTACGATGCCTTGCATGATGACGAAGTTTGAAGTCATGGACCCAAAGTTCTCAAAATAGGTAAAAATAAGGTGATCGTATTTTCGTTCACAGCACGCGTGTTTCATTGAAATGTCTCCAAGACCAGAAGCCAAAGACCTCTTTGCCCAAGCCTATGAGCTCGAGGGACAGGCCCGCGAAGCCTTTCTCAAATCAGCATGTGGTGAGGACGCCGAACTGCGTCTGGAGGTGCAACGCCTTCTCGTTAAATCCGAGAAAGTCGACGCCTTCTTTGCCAATGCCGGGGGCGAAACGAACGGTGCGGCGGGTTTCGATGAGCCGATTTCAGAGCGGGAAGGGGATCGCGTCGGAGTCTATGTGCTAAGGCAGAAGATTGGCGAAGGCGGGTTCGGGACGGTGTGGATGGCCGAGCAGAGCGAGCCAATCTCACGCATGGTTGCGTTGAAGGTGGTGAAGGCGGGCATGGATACCCGGGAGGTGCTGGCCCGTTTTCAGGCCGAGCGCCAGGCCCTGGCGATGATGGCGCACCCGCACATTGCCAAGATCCTCGATGCCGGTGCGACGCCCCTGGGCCGGCCCTACTTTGCGATGGAGTTGGTGAAGGGCAGCCCGATCACCGACTTTTGCAAAGGTCGGAACTATGGTCCCCGCGAGATACTCACCCTCTTTCTCGACGTGTGTTCCGCGGTCAGCCATGCACACCAGAAAGGCATCATCCACCGCGACCTCAAGCCCTCCAATGTCATGGTCACCCTGCACGGTGACAAGCCGGTGGTGAAAGTGATCGACTTCGGGATTGCCAAGGCGACCCAGGACAAGCTGACCGATAAAACGCTCTTCACCCGCTTCGAGCAATTCCTCGGAACGCCGGTTTACATGAGCCCGGAGCAGGCTGCGATGAGTGGTCTCGACATCGACACCCGTTCCGACATCTACGGACTCGGGGTCTTGCTCTACGAACTTTTTGCCGGGAAGCCCCCCTTCGATAGAAAGACCCTGATCTCGGCGGGCTACGATGAGATGCGGCGCATCATTAAGGAGGACGAGCCACCCAAACCGAGCACCCGGCTCGCCCAAAGCTCTTCCCGGACGACTCAACCCGATCACCCGGAACACCACATCACCTCCCACACCTTGCTTGGGGAGCTGGATTGGATCGTGATGAAGGCCATCGAGAAGGATCGGGCGCGGCGTTATGAGACCGCCAATGGCTTCGCGAACGATATTGGCCGCTATCTCAACAACGAACCGGTGGAGGCCGCCGCGCCCAGTTCGGCCTACAAGTTTCGGAAGTTCGTGCAGCGCAACCGGGGAGCCTTTGCCGCCGCCGCGGTGATTGCCCTGGTGCTTGTGGTCGCGGCGGTGAGTAGCACCTGGCTGGCC
>CALFSW010000218.1 GCA_937916505.1 uncultured Verrucomicrobiales bacterium
TCATTGGAAACACAAGAGGTCAGAACTGGAAGAAGAAGGATAACGGGAATAAGGATGTTTTTCATTGAAATGGATTCGGTTTCTACCGATCGAATTTCACAAGAACAGTCGGGTGGCTGGATTGTAAAACAGGCAGTGTCAGGAAACCACCTGCTGACAGAGGTCGCGGCGATGGGCTTGACGCGCACGATGCGATCACTTTATCGCGCTGTTGCTTCGAGTTGTCACAAGCCAAGGCATTCTCCGGCCAGAGTGTGCGGCCGATCATTGTGGCATCCCTGGAATAAGTTTGTTCCGGATAGGAGGAGAATTTGTCCTCCTCCTTGGTCAGAGGCGGCACATCTTGAGCCATCGTGGGAACGATGAGCTGAGCAGATGAGATGAAGAAGTTTCCCACGGCCAATTTTTGGCAGAAAGAGAGAGACGCAGCAATAGACCTTAGGACCTATACCAGATCAGTGAATCCCTCGAAACAACGGGAGGATCACAGGCATTCTATCATTTTATCCAGAACGTCAAAAATCGGCAAACCGGCAGGTGCTGCCAGTCTTCCGGAGGCATCGCCTAACTATCCGAGCGCACTGAATTGCCGATAAATCCACCGCTACCGGGAGCCTCCCCCCCTGATCTTCTTGCTGACCGCGAGTCCGATAGGAATGAGAGCGAGCAGCACAAGGAGCGTAACCAGACCTGAGTTGAAGCCCTTTGGCGTGATTTCTGGCTCGGGTTCGTCCGAAGCGCGGAGATAGGATCTCATTTGCGCAATGGCCGAAAGCTCGAGCGCCGGTGGTGGTGAGGCCAGAATGGCGGCCACCTCCGGGACAAGATCCTGACGTTTCCAGGTGTTGAGATCGGTCACGATCTGCAATGCCAGTGAGGGGTGGCTCGAAAGGACCATTCGGTAGCAGTCGACGATTCGATCCCGCAAGTGGACATGCCCGTTGGTCCCGTGCACCGAAAGTGCCATCAAAAGAGCTCTCATTTCCTTCTCACTCCGATCCGGTTGGGAAAGGTAATTGGCTTCAAAAAAATCGAGGGCGACGCCTTGTTCCATTTCGATCCATGCGGTCGCCAATGATGCCAACTGAGTGGACGTTGCGAATTTCTCAGCCGAGCGAACCTTCCCCACGATGATTTCGTGGTCCTGTTCATCTTCGCTCTGCCCAAGCAGCAGGAGGTAGAGCGGGTGCCACTCGATCATTCGAAAATTGCCAAGGAATGCGTGGAGTTCTTTGCGGGGCAGGATGTTACCGAGACCCCTGATTTCGTGGTAAGGAGCCCGGGCAACTTCAATATGGGCGAGTGAACTGAGCTGGCTGTCTTCGTGGCCCAGGAATTGTGAGAAATAGGCAAGCCGTTCCTTCGGCTTGGTCTCCCAGAGCGATGACTGATGCAGAATCTCCCGCACGATGGGGGCGAAGATGTCATTGGTGACACCAACCCGCAACCATGGCGCATCCGGCGAGGAGGCCCGGTAGACACACACCACATGTCGCTCCGGGCAGGCCTTCAGCAATCGCCGGGTGCCGCTGTCCAGAAACAGGTCGATTTCAGGCCCATCCTCACTGCCTTTTAAAACCTCAACCGTCATCAAAGAAAAAGGTTTGTCCGGGTTCTCACACGCCAAGACGACACGGTCGGCAGAGAGGAGAAAGTCAGCGGTTGAGTTCTTCGGAATCGGAAAACAGATTTGACAGGCCGGGGCAGGTGGAAGCCAGAAACAGGCGATGACGGCAATCACCAAAGCCTGCAGAAAGAATGGACGGCAGATGGTCACGACCAAAAGTTCACCACCCGTTCGATCATCCAACACGCGGCCATTCCTCCAATCGCATAAGGTGGAATTCTCCACGCCCATTCAGGTGGCTCGAACCGGATGCGGCGGATGAGAAGATAGATCACAAGCATGGCCGCGACAAAGAGCAGTTGCCCGGCTTCAACCCCGACATTGAACATGAGTAGTGCGACCGGGATGGAGGTCTGGGGCAGACCGACTTCGCTCAGCGCGCCCGCAAATCCAAAGCCATGCAACAAGCCGAAGGTGAACGCCACCAGCCATGGCCAGCGCTCGGTGAGACCCGGATGGCCTTGGCGACTGCGGATAATTTCGGCCGCGACGAATACGATGCTCAGCGCGATGATGGCCTCTACCGGCGGACCGGGAACATTCACAAAGCCGAGCGTTGCCAGCACGAGCGTGATACTGTGGGCCAGTGTGAACGCAGTGATCGTTCCGAGTAATTTGCGCCAGCCCTTCACGACAAGGAGAAGTGCCAGCACGAAAAGCAGATGGTCGATGCCAAGCAGGATGTGTTCGACTCCGAGCACGAAATAGGTCCAAGCCACTTGCCCGGCTCCCGGATTGGACTCAATGGCGTAGCTCGGTTCTTCCGGAGTGAGTCGATGGGTGAGTTGCGAGCCATCGGCACGCTCGAGTCGCAATAGGACATCCGTATAGGTTTGATCGAGTCCACCGATCGATACCGTGGAGCCGGTCAGCCCCCCTGCCCTCTTGATCCGCATCCGTTGAATGTGTGAACCACCCCGGAACCCACCGACCGGCTCCCCAATCATTTCGACATCATCGGCGAACTCAAGGTAGAGCCCAAAGCGTTCGTTCGAGCCTCGTGCCGGAACTTTCCAATGAACCTCGTAGGTTTCGGGAGATGATTCACGAATTTCGAGATATCCGGGGCGCATCTCGTGGGCACCTGCCAGCGGAGCCAGCAGGACCAGGAGAAGAGCGAAGAAGTATGGAACAGCTCGCATCATTTCTCCTCTGGCCATTCAATCACGATTTCGTATTCGCCGCGCAGTTGCTCATTCATCTTTTCCCGCACTTCGATGCGCCGTTCGTTCGCCCACTCCCGTTCCACCACCGACTTGATCTGGTCGAGGGGCGGGACGGCACCGGGTTCGCGTGAGTCCACACGAACGAGATGAATTCCTAATCCCGATTCGACCGGCCCCGTCCAGCTACCGGTTTCCAGCTCATCGAGTTGGATTGCGAATCCCTTGCCAAAGGTGTTGTCGATGACGCGGGTTGATTCAGCCTGGAAATCAGCCCGGATGAGCCCGGAGTCACTCCTCACATCCTGGCCTGCATTTAGGGCTTTGAGTTGGGCATCCAGAAACGTCTTGAAATCATCGGGGTGCTTCTTTGGATTGAAGTAGATGTGCCGAAAGGTGTAGGTCGAACTTCCGAGGAACTTGTCCGCGTTGTCTTCGAGATACTTGCCCAGGTCCGCGTCACTGGGTTCCACGAGGCCAGCCATGTCATCGGTGAAGATTTCAACCTTCTGACGCAGCCGTCGTCGGATGATCAGGTCGTCCCGATCAATTCCCATCTCGATCGCCTGACGGTAGTAAATCTCCTCCAGAACGAAGTCATCCACCAGGCCTTTGAGTTCCTGCTCGTTCGGTGGTCGTTGCCAGGTCTTGGCAAAGTTTTTTGCGAGCTGTTCGATCCGGCTGGGACTGACGACGATGGTGTCGCCGGACCCGCGGACCTCATCATCAGACTTCACCAGACCGAAGATTACGAAAAGGCCGGCCCCGATGAGGAGGAAATGCAGGAGAGGTTCTTTAAGAATTCGAGTCATGTTCGGGAGTTCCCTGGTGGGAAGCTTGAGCGTGAAGGCGGACTCGCAACATGGTTAGGGCGTGTACCAGATTGGTGAAGTATAGGCGCGTTCCTGGGTGGTCATCGGAACCTTGGGGTCCATCTTGATACCAAAGCGGAGGGCATCGTAGGCAGTCCAACGTGGTGTCGGGATCTCCATGACGCGGGCATAGTAGAATGCGCTCTGCTTGGCATCGAAGTCCGGATCGGTCCAGACCGTGATCAGCTCCGGCTCGCCGATAGTGTTCGTCCAAGTGACGGTCTCGGAGTTCGCAATGACGGTATTGCCCACTGCGGGCACCTTGCCGTTGGTGTCCTTCTTGCGACCGTTCGACCAAACGACATCGTAGACTTTTTCCTGCGTTTTGCCGTCGGCACCGAGCCAGCCCTTGACGACCTGGATACGGTCAAGGTTTCCACCGATCGGATCCTTCAGTGCAGCAACGAGGAAGTTGGGTGACTTGCCCGCAGGTGCTTTGGTCAGATCACCGCCCATTGGGACGCCTTTGCTGTAACCAGCTTCGGCGGGGAGGCGGCTGCTTGCGTCTTCAGCGATGAAGTCCCAGCCACCAAAGAAGCGCACCATCATGCGTGAGCCGGTGGTGGCGTAGGTTTCCTTGCGTTGCATCGCATCGAAGATTGCTTCGCGCGTGTTCTCAGTTGCCCAGACACCAGCGTATCCAGAGGCGGCCTGCTGCCAGCCCATGATTTTGACGCCGTTGAAATCGAAAATCGGGTGATTCCAGCGATCGGGTGTTGGCTCTTTGCCAGAGTGCTTACCGAAGAAGTTCTCCTCGGATGCGGTCGCAAGCGAGGTGTGCGAATCGGTCGAGCCGATCATGCCGAACTTGTAAGGGTTGGCACCGAGCTTGTCGCCGAACTCGAGGCCACGCTTTAGTCCGGAACGCACGTATTCACCGGCGAGCATGGAATCCTTTTTCATGACGCTGAGGTCAAGGTTGCCCTTGTCCCAGGTCTCGTAATTCGCGAACTCATCGTCCGGTGAGAGAAAGGGATGGGTTTCGCCATCGCCTTTGATCTGGGTCGCTTCCACCAGTGGCTCCCAACGCATGCGGTTCTCGGCGTAATCTTTGGTGAGGGGATTTCCTTTGAAGGTCTCAACATCGAACATCGTACCGCTGCTGAGGTTGCCGTTGTGCGGAATCGCCAGAACGCTACCACCGGTCTTGTCCTCGTAGGCTTTCATCCAGTCCCAAAGATCTTCGGGGTTCTCACTGTCGAAGGCGGAGAAGGGGAAGATCTGGTTCACGCGGTCGGCGTCATCGCGGAAGATGACGACCCGGTGCAGATTGTTGCCACCTGGGTGTGAGGTCCACTCATAGCCCTGGAATGCGGTGAAGGTGCCGGGATCGTTGTACTCGTCGGCGGTGGCAGTGTGTTTCTCCCAGACCGGTCTGAACAGTTTCTGATCCAATAGTTCCGGCGGAATGGACCCGTCGGAGACGCTTTCGATCATTTCCATGACCGCTGCGAACGAGGCCTCGCCGCCCTCTTTGAGCATCGCGTTCCAGCGCTTCGACTTGGGGTTCCCCATCAGCGCTGGATTGCCGTAGAAAACTTCGATCATCGCGCCAAAGGCCTCGGCGTGATCAGCGACGACGAGGAAATCCAGCGGTCGCGATAGCTTTACGCGAAGTCCGCCCGCGGAGGTGATCTCCTGACCAATCGCCAGGCGATACGCTTCTTCGTCGTTGAGCTTGTTGCCAAAGCCAAAGGCGTCTCCAGAAGCAGCCGTGTGCAGGTGGGTGTCACCCCAGTAGACACTGGTCGCAAAATTTCGACC
>CALFSW010000219.1 GCA_937916505.1 uncultured Verrucomicrobiales bacterium
GAGACCGGAGCGAGCAAGGTGGCAAATCGTAATTTCATCGTCATTTTCTTGGTTTAATAAATCTCCTATTTGTCCTCTTGAATCAAGAGGAGAGTCCGGAATGGTGAAGACAGCACTCCGCGGGGCCGGAATGGCTCCGATATGGTCGGACATCTGCCTGACTCCGAACCTTGTTGTGATTCATCTCCTTCGAGGCCCACAATTTCACCTGACATTGAAATCCATCGATGTTAGATCGGACCTTCAATTTTCCAATAACACAATTTATGAAATCCAAACCCAACCCACCTCTTCTCTTCCCCTGCCTCCTTTTCACCCTGGGTGTCTGCACTGCTCATGCCGACATTCTCCTTACTGAGGATTTTTCTGACAACGACGGAGGCTTCACCGAAACATCGGATGGAGCCGACCCGACGCCGTTCATATATAGTGGGGGCACCGGCACCTGGACTCTGGAAGGCGATGACTCCGGACCCTCCACCAGCTTCCTCACCAGCTCCAGCATTACGATTACCGGAACCGAGGAAATTCAGATCACCTTCGATCACCGCTACAGCATCGAGCCCGACTGGGATGGGTGTGGCCTCTTTGTTTCCATCAATGGAGGCACCTTCACCCGGGTGGAGGAGGACGCATTCGCTTCCAACGGCTATCGGGATTTTCCGCTGATTGGGAACCACGTGCTGAACGGACTCCAGGCCTTCAACGGGAACTCTCCCGGTTACGCCGACACGGCATTCATCACCAGCGTTGCCCGCATTCCCGGGGTTAATGTGAACGATACCGTTCAGGTCCAGTTTGTGGGAGCTTTTGACGAAGGAGCTCGCGGCCTCTTTCTCCCCAATTGGGAAATTGACAGCGTGACTGTCGAAACCCTGAGTGATGAGGACGGAGACGGGATGCCCGACAGCTTCGAAGATGCCAACGGCTTGAACCGGACGATCAACGATGCCGGAGATGACGAGGATTCGGACCTTCTTTCGAATCTCGACGAGTACCTCCGGGGCACCGATCCCCGGGATTCGGACTCGGATGACGATGATTACAACGATAACGTGGAAACCAACACCGGAACTTTCGTCAGTCTGAGTGACACCGGATCCGATCCCAACAATCCCGACAGCGATGGTGACTTGTTGCCGGATGGAGTGGAGACTGGAAGCGGGGTATTCACGGACGCTGCGGACACCGGAACGGATCCCAATGCCGCCGACAGCGATGGCGATGGGATTGAGGATGGAAAAGAGGTGGCCGACAACACCGACCCGAACGACCTCAATGATCCTCCGACTCCCGTGGGTCTCTTTATCGACTTTAACTCCACCACCCAGGATGGCGGACCTCACCCCGTAGGTGGAATTTACCGGAACTATGACGCCGGCCACGAGGTGGCTGCAGACTTCGACACCAAAAGCTACCCTGCCTTTGGAGCCTCCGTCACCCTGACGCCGACCTGGCCCGACTCGACCGACAACCGGGTTCAGCAGATGATCGACCGTGGGAGTGGGAATGACGCCAACTGGACCGGAACCAACCTCGATCTCATTACCGACTTCCTGGGCATCGACGCCCGCACCGGCAACGGAGGAAATGGAAATTACGATGGCGTCACCGGAACCGCCACCACCATGGATCTGACTTTGGGCAACCTTCCGGGCGGCCGGTATGAGTGGACTTCCTTCCACCACGACACCGAGAATGTGCACACGCCTTTCCTCATGGACGTTTCCACCGATGGAGGCATTTCCTTCGAACGGGTTGGCGAATTCAAGATGTCCTCCAGCAGCGGAGGAGGCAACCCCGCCAACCCCGACCTGGAAGTGGGCCCGGATCCAGCATCCCTCACTTCGACGGTCGTCACGGAATTCAGCACGGATGGCAGCAGCGATGTCGTGATCCGCTTCATCCCACTGGCCCGGACCGCGGTCCACAATCAGATCTTCGCGATCAATGGATTTGAACTGATTCAGACCTCTTCCATCTTCAATCCTTTCGCTGTCACCTCGATTGTGCGGGACCCTGCCACCGGCAATGTCGAACTCATCTGGAACTCCAAGGCGGGCCGGACTTATACCGTGCGTGTTTCCGACGACCTGAGCGGAGATTTCCTGACCTGGATCGACCTCGATGATGGAGTTGTCAGTGGGGGTGAGACCACGACCTTCACCGACTTCGGCCCGACCCCGGGTCGTCGCTTCTATGTGGTCGAGGAGAACACTGCTCCTTAGTCGGAGGAGCGGGCACCTTGCGGCCCTGGCCACAGGTGTTCCCATTCCTGGCGATTCATCACGTGATTTGCTGATTTCGGGAACATCTGCCCTGGCCTGAGTGAACGAGTCTGATCTTCTTGTCTCCTTTGTGATCCCGGGCTGGCGCTAAAAAGCAAGGCAGCGGCCCTCGGATCGTTAATCGCGGGGTGGTGGTGAGCAGATGGTTAAGAGATGAAAAGCGGTCATGATGAATAATCGTCTAATTTTCAAAATAAGTCTTCTCTTTCAGATCCGATCCTCATAAGCACGCTCTTGTAAAGAAAGTTAGATCAGCGGAAATCCTGAAAGGGCGTCTTCGCCCCTATTCTTATCTTTAAGGTCAAGCGAATCCATTTCGGACGTTTGACCAACCAAAAAACCAAGAAACTGAATCTAATTATGAAATCAACCTATCTTAGCTCTATCGCCCTCGCGATCGCTGGAACTGTTGCACCCTCTGCGTCTGCGGTTTCAATTCTGAACGAAACTTTCGAATCCTATGCGCTGGGCGACTCCACCCTTCAGGGAGGTTGGGTCGATTTCGGAGGAGCCCAACTTACCAATATCGTCGATACGATTGCCAATGGTGGAACCCAGTCGATCGAGTTCGCAACCAGTCCTGGTTATGGTTCTGATACCACGCTTGATCTGGCGGCACCGATCACCTCGGGTCAGCTGATTTTGTCGTTTGATCTTTTCCAGCCGACTGGTTTTGATGGCAACGCCCATATTTTCCTAAGCCGTGGGCCGACTCTCACCGGAACATTTGACGAAGGCATGCACCTCTTCGGTGACGGAACAGCCGGGACATTCTTTGACTCGGGTTCTCCGACGACCCCCCTCCTGATCGATCAGTGGGTCAACGTGTCGGTGAATATCGATCTCGATGCAGACACCGCGACTGCGAGTTACGGTGGGACCGAGATTTTCAATGGTGCCTGGAGTAATGGCGGAACGGCTCCAACGCAATTTCAGGGAATGAACATCTGGGCTGCTGAAGGCTTGAACGTGAGCACGTTTAACATCGACAACTTGAAGCTGGACACAGTGGACGCCATTCCGGAGCCAAGTGGTGTTGCTCTTCTCGGATTTGGTCTTGTCGGCATGGCTTTCCGCCGTCGCCGCGCCTAAGACTACGCAGCTTGAGTTCGCCTGAAGAGGGCGGACAGAATACAAAAAGCCACTTCGGGTTGGCACAGATTTGGCAGATTCGTCTGCCAAATTTTTTTGCGTAGCGATGTGAGCAGCCCGAAGGATGCCGGCTTCGGCAGGGGTTGGTCTGCCTCTCATATCGTAGGTGCGATTGATGGGGCATGATCCTGCCCGATTCCGGGACCTCCGGCCAATGGTGCGATGTGCTTCCGAGATCAAACCTCGTCCCGCGTGTCGTTTCTGTTAGCGTGGTGGAATGAAATTCCTGAAGTTACTCCTTCCCGCCGTTCTTTTAGTGGCGGTTTTCATCGCGAAGGCTGCCAACGATGGGCAGGCCGTCGTGCTCAATGCGAAGCGTGTCGCCCAAGCTCTCGAGGTTTTGGGCAATCCTCTTTCGAAAGAAGAAAGTGCAAGGCTCGCTGGGGGCGAGACCCATGAGGTGGAGTCGATCCTGGACCCCCGTTGTCTGGCGGTGGTCACGATCAATCCGGAGTCCCGGGTGAAGGCGGTGGCGGGGCAGGCCAAGCCGGTGCTTGTGGAAGCGGGCTGGAGCGTTTTCCTGGTCAAAGTGATCAACGAGGCCGGCGTGACCGCTCCCCTGCGGGTCGAAAGTGAACAAGCCATTCCTTTGGCGGGTTCAGCGCAATCGGACTTGGCCGATCGTTGGTTGGATCTCGCGATGTTTCGGGGGCGACCTCTTTCCCCGACTCTGAGTGGAGCGAGCGTTGATTATCGAATCATCCAGCTCTATTCACGCGATGCCGGAAGGCGTGCGGCCGTGCTCACCTTTGACGTGGGACAGGGAACCCAGGACCTCGGATTTCGAAGCGATTTGCTGGTCAATTTTGAGTGCCGTCCGGCCCGCGATTTAACCTTCAAGGTCCTTGATGAGAACGGGAAGCCCACCACGGCGGGTTTTGAGATCCGGGATGCACAGGGACGGGTCTATCCATCACAGGCAAAGAGGCTCGCTCCTGATTTTCATTTCCATCCACAGATTTATCGGGCGAACGGAGAGACGGTGAAACTTCCGGAGGGAGACTATCAGCTCCGGGTCAGCCGTGGACCGGAGTATCTCACGGGGCACCAAAAGTTTACGATGGAAAAGGAGCCTCGTGAGCTAAAGGTCGACTTGAACCGCTGGGTCGATCCGGCGTCACGGGGGTGGTGGAGCGGGGACCATCATATTCATGCCGCGGGTTGCGCCCACTACAACAAGCCGACCGAAGGGGTGCATGCGCCCGACATGATGCGGCACATACTCGGCGAGGATCTTAAGGTGGGAGCAAATCTCACCTGGGGCCCGTGTTTTGATTACCAGAAGCAATTTTTCACCGGGAGTGAGGACAAGGTTTCGAAGTATCCCTATCTCCTGCGCTATGACATCGAGGTGTCCGGTTTTGGTTCCCACCAAAGCGGCCATCTTTGCCTGCTCCAATTGAAAGACCAGATGTATCCGGGCGGGGATTCCACCGATCATTGGCCGACTCTTTGTCTCAACACTCTCAAGTGGGCCAAGAAACAGGGAGCGGTGGTGGGGCCCGCTCATTCGGGATGGGGATTGGCGACCCGGAGCAACGAGCTGCCGAACTACGAGATCCCTCCCTTTGATGGCATTGGTGCCAACGAGTATATCGTGGATGTGACTCACGAGGTCGAAGGGCCGAAAGGTGATCTTGTTCCGGCAGTCGATTTTCTATCCACTGTCGATACCCCGATGGTGTGGGAGTTGAATATTTGGTATCACACTCTGAACGTGGGATACCGGACCCGCATTAGCGGTGAGACTGATTTTCCCTGCATCTACGGGGAGCGGGTGGGCTTGGGCCGAAGCTATGTCAAAGTGGATGGGACTCTGACCTACAACAAGTGGTGTGAGGGAATCCGGGCTGGCCGGAACTACGTGGGGGACGGACGGAGCCACCTCATGGACTTTTCAGTCGGTGGTGTGGAGGTTGGAGTTGACGGAAGTGAGCTACGGCTGGCGAAAGCGGGTCAGGTGACTGCCCGGGTTGATTTTTCGGCATGGTTGGATGAAAAAATCAATCCCATCGTGCGCGGAAGGGGGCAGCATGAGAAACCCTACTGGCATCTTGAGCGCGCGCGTGTCGGGGCCTCGCGTATGGTTCCGGTTGAGTTGCTCGTCAATGGTCGGCCGGTGGCCAGGAAGGAAATCGCGGCCGATGGTGAGATTCGCGAAGTGAGCTTTGAGGTGTCGATTGAGCAGAGTAGCTGGGTCGCAATGAGAGTGCTGGGGAGTTCGCACACCAATCCGGTGTGGGTGCTTGTCGATGATCAACCGGTCCGGACATCGAAGCGAAGTGCGCAATGGTGCCTTGACTCGGTGGATCAATGTTGGAGTCAAAAGGAGCGATTTATCGCCAAGGGGGAATTGGAGGATGCAAAGGCGGCCTACGCGCACGCGAAAAAAGAATACGCCCGGCGGCTCTCGGAATCGCAAGGTGATTAAGTCACCAGTCCTCTATTCTTTAAGTGATTTAGCCTCAGGGCAATATCTCTCAAATTGTGATGGACGATCTCCTGGTATGACCTGCCACACGAAGTGTCGATGCCATGGTTGGGGTCATAGTCTCTGAGTGCTTGCAGAGCAGGATCAGCATGGTGGAAGACTTCGACGATGACATATTTTAGAGCGCCGGAAGTGGCGGCGGCCGAAAGCAAAGAGCTAATCCAATTGTCGTCTGAACTCACACAGCCTCTTGTCGTTGGGACCGAGGCGTGAAATATTTCGAATTGTCCATCATCGGCCAACTGATGAATTAATTTGGCATTTTCTTCACGAGTGAGATCACCATCCCCACAATGGGCCGCATCCACCAAGACCTTGAAAAAAGCGTGACCTACTTTTTTATTGAGCTCTGCCACAACACCTTGAATGGAAGGGATGCTTGTGAAGGTATTCATCTCGCCAGGACGAAGAAACTCGAGATGCCAGCTCTCGATTGAGGATTCGGCCATCTTTCCTTCCGCGAAGACCCGGCAGTGAAGTTTGATAATCTGCTGCTTTCTTTGTTCGAAATCTGCTTCATCAGCAGGTGGTGGGCTGGCCATCCATGCTTCAACAGACGTGGAGCCGATATGTTGAATGCCATGTCTTTTTGCCACTTCGACACCGTTGAGGAGGAGCTCGGTTGCAGCGTCTTCGTCTGCCGGGTTCATCGGGTCCGGCCCTCCAACCATGAGGATGAGCTGTGGCTCCACACCAATCTCTTGAATCCCATTGATCAGCTCTTGTGAATCATGATCACATATTCCGGGGAAATACATGATTTGAATGGCGTCTACGTGAACAGGACTGGATGCGCAGGTGTCAACAATCCCTTTGAGTAAAAGCAACTTTCCCATGTCGTCACGAGGAAGGTTGCCCTTCTCATCTGGAATGTGGGTATCCGCCAATATCAGGTGTGAGGGCACGAAGCCCAGCTTGATAGAGGTGTTGTTTTTTAAGGTTTGATTCACAGTTATTCAGGGTGTGGAAATTACGATTGGAAGACTGGAAAAAGTGTCCGAAGGGCATGACACCTGCTCTCCTTACCGGGCGTCGCGGACCTGCAACATCGTATCGAGGATGGTGTTCCAGGTTTGTTGCTCTTCGAGCAATTCGTTTGAGAACATGCAGCCGTCCCAACAAATGTGTTCGATCTTGCGGTCGGCGTGGTCTTTGAGCCATTCGGAGGAGCACTTGACGATGTCGAGTTTGCCGTTCGGATCGTCGGCGGGGCAGTGGCGACCGGTTTTGTCGTGGGCGCTGGTGCCGTGGACCGTGCCGTCGTTTTGGGCGACGTGGAAGTCGATGGTCCAGGGTCGGAGCTTGTCGACCATGGCGCGGTAGGCGGTCCAGAATTCTTCCCGGGTGTGTCCTTCTTTGACGAGGGCGTGCTCGGGGGCATTGTAGCCGAGGAGATAGAGATAGGTGTGGGCAAGGTCGGCCTGGAAGCCGACGGTTTCGGGGAGGCCGATGGCTTCGAGGAGGTCGAGGGTGTCTTTCCAGGAATGGATGCCGCCCCAGCAGATTTCGCCTTCCATGGCGAGGCGTTCACCATTGTCGGCTGCGACGGCGGCGGCGCGCTTGATGGTGTCGGCAGCGAGAGCGGTGTTGCCGGCGGGGTCCTTGGCCCAGTCTTCAACCCCTCCGGCGGTGTCGATGCGGATGGCTCCGTATTCGCGGACGCCGTGGGCGTTGAAGATTTTAGCGATGCGGCAGGCTTTTTCGACGGCGAGGACGAAGTTGTCGCGGTCGCTTTGCGAGCCGAAGGCGGAACCACCGACGGTGCCTTCCCAGATGGGGGCGACGAGGGTTCCGACTTTGAGATTTTTGGAGGCGATGAGGTCGGCGATCTTTTTCAAGTCGTCCTCGGAGGCGTCGGGGTCGGTGTGGGGGTGGAAGAGGAAGTAATCGACGCCATCGTATTTCTGTCCGTTGACTTCGGAGTTGGCGGTGAGTTCGAGCATGCGCTCGAGTGAGATGGGCGGGTGGTCGGTGCCTTCTTCTTTCCCGACGAGGCCGGGCCACATTGCGTTGTGAACTTTGAGAGAACTCATGATGTCGGACAAGTTAGAGGGTGTGGTTTTTGGGGCAAGGAGGGATTGGGAAGTGGGGTCTTTTTTTCCAAAACCGGCCTGGTTGATTTTGTGAATCTTCTTTGCTCGATCGATTTGAGTGCTTTTCGGAGCCGTCGCTGCTGTTGATTCGTAGGGATTCCCGTTCAACGTAGAACGAAGGGAATCGGGAGGGAGTATTTGTAATTGGTGGCTTGTCCGAGGCCGTTGCGGGCGGGCTTGAAGCGCCACTTGCGGATGGCAATGAGGGCGGCGTTGTCGAGGGAGGAGTGACCGCTGGATTTGGAGACCCGGACCGAGGTGACTCTGCCGGAGCTGCTAACGGTGAAGGAGAGGGTGACGGTGCCTTGATGGCCGGCGCGTTTTGCGGAGGCGGGGTATTTGGGTTTGGGTCGACTGATGATGGAGGGCTTGCTGGCGATTCGTTTGGCGGCGGCAGCGCGGGCGGCATCGGCGCGGCGTTTGGCGTCTTCCGCTTTCCTTTTGGCGGCAGTTGCTTTTTGGGCGGCGAGCTTTTGGCGGCGTTTTTCTTCGATGCGTTTTTTGGCGACGTCGCGCTGGCGATTCAGTTCCCGTTCACGAGCCTCTTTCACTTCGCGCTCTTTACGGAGAATGGCGGGGTCGATTTTTGGCTTTGGCGGGGGAGTGGGTTCGACTTTGGGAGGAGGAGGGGGCTCGACAGGCTCGGGTTCTTGCTCCGGCATGGGCTCTGGTTCCGGCATGGGCTCCGGTTCCGGAGGCGGGGGAGTGGGGGCCGGTTCGGGAGAAGGAGGGGTTGGTTCTTCGGCGGGCGCGGGTCCGGGCTCGATGAAGGTGAGGTCGACGAGGGCGGTTTTTTGAGGGGTGACTTCCGCGAAGGCGAAGGTGACTTTTCCCCACTTGAGGGCGCTCGCGTAAAGCGCCGCTGTGAGGAGAGCGACGGAGATCCAAACGAGGGGCTGGCTACTCCGTGAGTTCATTTTTTTTGTCGTATGCCAGCGACATGATGCCATTTTCCCGGGCGATTTCGATCACGGGAAGGAGGGTCCCGACTTGGGCCGCTTTGTCGGAGCGAATGACGAGGGCGTCGATGTCAGTGTGTTTGATGACATCGCGGAGTTTGTCTCCGAGTTGTTCTTTGGTGGTTTCCTCGCCTTCGAGGAGGATGGTGTTGTCGGCGGTGATGACGAGGGAGAGGTGGGGTTCATCGGGGTTTCCAGGGGCCGATTCCATGGGGCCGGCGGGGAGTTCGACCTGGCGGTCGGGCTTGATGAACTGGCTGCTCACCATTAGGAAGATGAGAAGTTGAAAGACGACGTCGATGAGCGGGGTCATATCGATTCCGGCGTCAATGCGGCGTTTTCGGGTGATGAGCATGGCTCAGTTTTGGGTCGAGGAAAAGAAGCGCTCGCGAAGATGCGAGGTGAGTTCGTTGAGGTCGTGAACGAGGGTATCGACACGGGCTTCGAAGATTCTGGCCATGGCCATGGCGGGAATGGCCACGAGGAGGCCGGCGACGGTGGTGAGGAGGCCGGTCCAGATGCCGTCGGCGAAGTCGGCCGGGGTGACGGTTTCGCCGAGTTTGGCGATTTTGGAAAAGGCGATGACCATCCCCCAGACGGTGCCGAGGAGGCCAATGAGGGGAGAGATGGCTGCGATGAGGGCGAGGATACGGAGGCCGCGTTCATGTTGCTGGATGACGCGGGAAGCTTCGCGTTCGGTGACATTAAGGGTGTGCTCGACACCGCCTTGAGCTTCATTCACGAAGACACTGCCGACCCTCATGAGGGGATTGGTGGAATATTTGAGTGGTGCCGCGCCCTGCAATCGCTGGATGGTGCGGGAAACGCGGTAACGGCGCATGGCGTAGTAGATGAGGCGTTCCAAAACGATCACGACCGTGATGATGGAAAGGATGAGAAGGGGCCACATGAAGCCGCCGCCTTTGTGAAAGAGATCCTGGAGAGAAAATTCCATGAGCGAGTGATGGAGGTTGGACCCGGATTCCTTCAAGCGGAAGTCCGAATATGCGGGGATGGAGCTTTGAATTTTCACAGTAATAATCCTTGATATTGAGACGCAGTCGCAATAGTAAGGTGTCGACATGAAGATCAAACAAGCCCTTCTCGGCTCAATTGCGGTTCTTGCGTCTGCCTCCGCACATGGCGTGACCCTTGAGGAGCTGGCCGCTCGACTCGAGAAGCTCGAAAACAAGGTCAACAAATACGAGGCCAAATATGGTCCCCTTGAGAGCAATCCGGCTTCCGCCCCGGGATCTCCAAATCTCATTCAGATGCCGACTCCGATTCCCCGGCCGGTGGTCACTCCGGCTCCGGCCAATGCGGACGACATTGATGCGGCTTATCTCACGCCTGCGATCGGCGGGGGAGGAAACTGGTTTGAACGCACCACCCTTGGAGGATATGGCGAGCTTCATTTGAACCAGGGAGACAAAGAGCAGATCGATTTTCATCGCTTCGTGCTTTTTGTGAATCACCGTTTCAGTGATCGCGTGAAATTTTTCTCGGAGCTTGAACTGGAGCACTCTCTTTCGGGTGACGGCAAGCCGGGGGAAGTGGAGTTGGAGCAAGCCTACATCGAGTTTTCCTTGGACAATGATTGGTCGATTCGGGCTGGTCAGTATCTTCTGCCGCTTGGGATTTTGAATGAAGTTCATGAGCCCGACACTTTTTACGGAGTCGAGCGAAATTCGGTTGAGGCAAACATCATTCCGACCACGTGGTGGGAAGGGGGAGTGATGGCGTCGAAAAATTATGACAACGGGTTTGGCTTCGACCTTGCGGTGCACTCCGCCCTGGCGGTGACGACGGATCCTGCCTCGGGCAATGCCTTCCGCATCCGCGGGGGGCGCCAGAAAGTGGCCGAAGCCAGTTCCGGCGATTACGCCGCCAGCTTCCGGGCCCGCTACACCGGGGTTCCGGGTCTCGCCCTGACGGCCTTTGCAAACTATCAAAACGACATCGCTCCCGACAACACGGAGGACAACTCAGCGCTCCTCCTTGGAGGTTCCGCGGTTTATCAAAATGGAGGTTTCGGACTCCGCGCCCTGATCGCCCATTGGGATATTGATGGAGATTCCTTCGCCGCCAATGACGCTGACAACCAGTGGGGTTACTTGATCGAGCCCTCGTATCGCTGGAGCTTCGGTGACCAATCGGTGGGGCTTTTTGGCCGATACAGCCACTACGAGTATGCCCGCGGACTCAACAATGCCCGGGGCGGAGAGTTTGATGAATATACCGTTGGAGTGAATTACTGGCCTGTCCCCACCGTAGTCCTGAAGGCTGATTACACCCGGATCGAACAAGCCGGCAAAGAGAATCATGAAACCTATAATTTCGGCATCGGATACAGCTTCTAGGGTGGTCCGGATTTTTTTTACAATAGCGCTCCTCCTTGTCGGGGGGAGTGCTTTTGCTGCTCCCAAGGTCCATCAAAAGCCCTCTGATTTTATCAAGTCCTCGCTTGGGGCGATTCCAACAACCCGGGCCATCACGCTCACTTCCGCGCAGCAGCGACAGGTTCGCGCAATTCTCGGGAAGAACTATAAGACCAAGGCCATTCGTTACTGGACGCGGAATGGCAAGACGGCCTTCATTCTGGAAGAGACCGGTAAAACGGAAGACATCACGACCGGACTGGTCGTCAAAAACGGCAAGATCGAAACGGTCAAAGTGCTCGTTTATCGCGAATCCCATGGCTGGGAGGTGGCGCGGACGGCCTTCACCAATCAGTTTAAGGGAACTTCTCTGAAATCGAACGGGCAGATTTCCAAATCACCGCGCAACATCGCGGGAGCGACTCTTTCGGTGCGGGCATTGACCAAACTCGCTCGTCTGGCATTGTTTCTTGATAGCCGGAAATGACTCAGCATTCACCGAAACGCCGCCGTCACGTTGCTCGAAAGTGGCATCGCTGGCTTGGGCTTGTCGCGGCTGTCCCGATCCTTTGGGTGGCGATCAGCGGGATCATGCTCAATCATGCGGAACGTCTGGGCCTGAACGAGCGGATGGTGACCAACGGGTGGATTTTGAAGCACTACAACCAGCTTCCCGAAGGCGAACCGCAGGCCTTGGTGGTGGGTGACCGACTCATCACGGGGTGGGGGAATGAACTCTTTCTCGATGAAGAGGCGATCCCGCTTCAAGGCGAACTTGTCGGGGCCGTGGCCTACAAAGGACAACTCCTGATCGCTACTCCCGATAAGATTGGGGTCTTTGACGGGGCCGATGAGCTGCTCCTTGAACTCGATGATTTGAGCCTTCCGGGAACACCGGTTCAGGCACTGGGGGTGATGGACGAAAAGCTTCATCTTAAGGTCGCCGATCAGATCTTCGTTCTGAGTGAGGATTTTTTCTCCGCAGAAAAGGTCGCGGCCCAGCTTGACGTGATTGAACCCCGAAAACTTCTGGCCGAAGAAAGGGACTCACTCACCAAGGCGATTCGCACTCGCCGGGGAATGCCTCTTTGGCGGGTCATCACCGATGCTCACTCGGGACGTCTTTTTGGTTGGCCCGGGTGGGTCGTGACCGACTTGTCTGCTGTTTCCCTGATTGTCCTCACTTTGTTGGGGCTGCGCCTTTTTCCCAAGCGGAAGTCATGAAACGACGTCGCTTTCTTCAGGCAGTATCTTCGGGGGCGGTTCTTTCATCTTGTCGGGGGCGTCTGGAAGAGCAGATCTGGCGCGGAATTGCCATGGGAATCGAAGTGACGGTGAAATACCATGGGGATGGAGATTTGGATTCGGCGATTCAGGCAGTGGCCGAAGCCGAAGAGGCACTCACGCTCTGGTCTTCGGATTCTTCCCTGAGCCGATTGAATCGGGAAGGGTTTCTCAACAATCCGCCCAAGCCGTTGCTCGAGTGCCTCCGGAAATCGTATGAGCTTTTTGAAGCAAGCGAAGGGGTTTTTGATCCCACGATTCATTCTTTTCTGACATGGGCGAAGGGAAGGTACGAATCGGGCCGTACTCCTGCCGGAGAGGAAATCACGGAGAGGCTTGAGCGGGTCAACTTTGGTTTGGTCGGGTTCTCGGAGTCAAAGATCATTCTCCCCGAGGGGATGTCACTCAGTCTCAATGCCATTGCCCAAGGCTACCTGACTGATGTCTTTGCGGAGAATTTTTCCGCTTCATCCGCCTTGGTCAACTTCGGCGAATACCGGGTGATTGGTCCCGATTCGTGGCCGGTTGAAATAGAGGGGAAGAGGCATGAACTCATCCGGGCTCTCGCGGTTTCGAGCGGTAGCGGACAACGATTGAGTGCGACCTCGGCGGCGAATCATCTCATGCACCCCAAAACCGGAGAGAGTCCTCCTCCGGGGAAAGTGGTTGCGGTCGAAGCAGACGAAGCCTGGCTTGCGGACGGTCTCTCAACGGTGGTTGCGATCGGCGGGGGAATCCCTGATCGGTATTCTTCCGCCAGGATCTTGTGACGTTTGCTTCTCCTGGTTTTCTTCAGCTCGTTGTCAATCTCCCTTCTGATCATGGCACGATAGGAGGCTTTCTTAAGAAAACTTCCTGGTGCAACGACCTTTCCTTCGCCCCCTTCTTTGGATTTCGTCGGAGTCATTTTTCCGGGCGAAATGCGGAGGGAGAAGCCTTTTAAGATTGCCTCATCTTCAACGAATTTGTATTGGGCTAGGCGATTCGTTTTATCGCCATGGAAGTCTTACTTGAGCGCCCTGTCCTTGTTCTCAACCGGTTGTGGCAGCCGGTTCATACCTGTTCGGTCAAACGCGCCCTCAAACTTCTCTGTCTCGGTCACGCCCAGGTGGTTCAGACCGAAGGGGAGGCTCGTTACCAAACCCACGATATTTGTTCCTGGGTTGAGTATTCCGGGGAAGAACGGCCTACGGCCGCTGCCGACCTGATTCATTCGGTCAAAGTAGCCCTTCGGGTGCCGAAAATCATCGTTTTGGCGATTTACGACCGCATTCCCCGCAAAGAGGTGAAATTTTCCCGGCAGAACGTTTTTCTTCGCGATAAACACACCTGTCAGTATTGCACTGAGATTTTTCCGGAGCACAAGCTCAACCTTGATCATGTCCTGCCACGGGACAAAGGAGGAAAAACGACCTGGAAGAATATCGTGACCTCATGCATTCCCTGTAATACCCGCAAGGCCAACCGGCTTCCCCGCGAAGTCGGGATGCGCTTGCTCGCCGAGCCCCGTGTCCCAAAATGGCGACCGCTTTTTGGCCTGCAAAAACAGGCAAGTGAACACGTCTGGCAGGAGTTCATCTCGCCGGACCGGAAGAAAGTCAGCATGGCTACGTAATCGCTGGTCACTTTTCTTAAGCTCTGTTAGCTTTTTGACGTGAACTTTCCGAACGAAGCTGGTGGGGTGATTCTGGGTCTCCAGGTCGTTCTCGGTTTCGTGGGTTTGTTGGTCATGGTGGAGCGCATGGTCTTTTTTCAACATGCCCGCAGCAAAGTCGCGGATCTCCTTCTTGGGGTGGCCAATCATGTCCGCAAGAAGGCCTACGCGGAAGCTCTCCACGAAGCTTCCCGCGCCCGCGGGCCCGAAGCCCGTGTGGTCCACTCGGTCCTCATGCGCCACAATCTCGACCGCACCAATCTTCGTGAGGTGGCCCAGGAGGCGGGCCAACTTGAGGTTCCCCGAATTGAGCGCAACATGCGGATTCTTTTGGGAGTTGCCATGCTGGCACCCATGCTGGGGATGTTTGGAACGATCGTCGGATTGATCGAAGTGTTCATGGAAGTCGGATCTTCCGACTCGAAGGTTGCGCAGGTGGCATTGGCCAACGGGATGTTTCAAAGCCTCGTCTCCACTGCGGTGGGGCTGGGTCTGGCAATTCCCGCTTATTTGGTGTATCTCTACCTCTATGGGAAAGCCCAACGGATGATTCATCGGCTTGAGCGGGCGGGGATCGAAGCGGTGAACATTGTCTGCGACAGCCGTGAACATGACCGCATCGTCTCTTTTCGTGAAGGTGTCGAGCAACAACAGGCCCATTCGAAATCAAATTCGAAGGGGAAATCGATAGCGGAGAACAAGGAGTCCTGATCCATGAAGCTGAGAATGTCACTCCCGGAGCGACCAGGGTGGATTTTTGTCATCCCGGGATTTGATTTTGTGGCGTTGTTGCTCGCGTTGGTCATGCTCACCGGGGTCGTTGCCCAGGAAAGTTTTGTGGAGATCAAGTTGCCTCCCTCCGAGTTTCGCGGAGTCCGCCTGGGCGATGAGAATCCTGTCGTGGTCCTGCTCAAAAGCACCTCAAAGGGACCGACCTACTATATTGGAGGGGCCAAGGTGGCGGAGGAAAATTTGGCAGGGGTCATCTTTGAGATGGCAGACAAACGAGGCACCAAAGCTGTCGCCATCAAGGTGGATCGGGACGCCTCCATGAGTGAGAGGCAGGTTCTCATCAACATCATCACGGGGCTGGAGGGAGGATTTCGAATCTTCGAGGGCCATCGTCGGGAGCTTCCTCCGAAAGACGGTTCCTAGATCATGTTTTGGCGCCATCGCAAAGTTCTCCGTGACCGTGCCGTCGGCATGGTTTTTGACTGGAGACGCGGTCATGGATCGGCACGCCGACTCCTGCTGGCCGCGGTGTTTTCGGCATCGTTTTGGGGCGCACTTTTGGCCTACGTGCAGATTCGCGAGCCCGAATCCGCTCCTCCGGCGGATGAACAGATCGATCTCACCCTTGTCGATCTCGACAAACAGCAAAATCGCTGGCTCGCCGAGCTCATCGATCGCGAAACGCTTTTTCACCAGCAGTGGGATGTCTCTGATTCCACCGCCATTGAGGGGGCGGTGGTGCGGATCCTTTCCCAAAACTCTCCGCGCACTTACAATCCGACTCTCCGTGAAATCACTCTTCCCGGTCCGGCACCGCACTTGCGAACTCTTCCCGGCTATGAGGCGGGAGTGCTTCCCTCCCCGTTTCCTGTTGAGTCCGTGGTGTTCGCCAGCGCCCCGGTCAACTGGTGGGTTGAGGTTTCCCCGGTCGATGGGCCGGATGGCCTCCAGCCCTTCGCGTTTGAATGGATGGACGCCCGGCCTATGAGCGAGGGAGAAATTTGGACCATTCTCCTTGCGGTGGATTGGCAGGGGCGGGTTGTGGTCTCCGAAGCATCTGAAAAGGCCGACGACCCCCGTACCGCTGGAATCCTGGAAGAGTGCCGGGCGTTGGCCTTCGAAGCCCTGCCTGAAAAAAGTCCCCTTCGATGGTGGAAGCTCGAAGCCATCGTAGTCAACCGCCCCCTTAAGGAATGATCGTTTCCCTGACCCAACTTCTCCTGGCCGTTGTTCTCCTGCCTTTTTTTTGGATTAGTGTGGATTGGCTCTTCGGCCGCCTTGGCGAACGTCGGGAAGCCCGCCGCCGCCGGAGAGTGATGCGTGAATGTCATCTCTGCGGAAAGCACTATCCCGAAGGGCGGGGCGTGAAAATTTCCACCTGCCCGGAGTGTTCCGCTCAAAACGTGCGGGGCGGGCACCGGAAACTAGGATGAAGTCTCCCGCACACCGGCCTTGCTTTTCAAAAGAGGACGGGCTAACCACAATGAAACTTTTCAAGCAGCAATGGAAAATCGACGCGTCGTAGTGACTGGGATCGGGGCCGTGAGCCCTTTGGGAAATGATGCCAAATCAACCTGGGAAAGCATGAAGGCAGGCCGAAGTGGCATTAGCCTCATCGAGTCCATGGATACTTCGGAATATTCCGTCAAGATTGGCGGAGAAGTTCGTGGTTTTGATCACACCCGGTATTTTTCCAATCCAAAGGACGCACGCCGCATGGACCGCTACGCGCATCTCTCGATTGCGGCAGCCCAGATGGCTCTGGCGGAATCGGGTCTTATTGAGGGGGAAGTCGACCGCGACCGGATCGGTGTGATGCTCGGCAGTGGAATCGGTGGCCTGGGCACTCTTGAGGCTAATCACACCGCCCTCCTGAAACGCAGTCCCAGCCGGGTCTCTCCTTTCACCATCCCCATGATGATCTCCAACATCGCAAGTGGGGTCTTTTCCATGGAGCATGGCTTCGGTGGCCCGAACATGGCGATCGTGACCGCGTGCGCCACAGCCAATCACAGCATTGGTGAAGCGTGGCGCATGATTAAATTTGGAGATGCCGATGCCTTCGTCGCCGGAGGGGCCGAGGCTGCCATTTTGCCAATGGGCCTCGCTGGTTTCGGTAACATGAGAGCGCTCAGCATCCGCAACGATGATCCCACCGCGGCCTCACGTCCCTTCGATTCCGGACGCGATGGTTTCGTGATGGGAGAAGGCGCCGGAGTGGTTGTGGTCGAGGAGATGGAATACGCCAAAAAACGTGGCGCGACCATTCTTGCCGAACTCACCGGTTACGGACTCAGTGCCGATGCGTATCACCTGACCTCACCTCATCCCGAGGGGCTGGGCGCCGCGCGCTGCATGGACATGGCGCTGAAGCATGCGGGGCGCAATCCCGAAGACGTGCAATATGTCAATGCGCACGGAACTTCGACTCCCCAGGGCGACATTTGCGAGACCAAGGCGATCAAGAAAACTTTCGGAAACTGGGCCAAAGAAGGCCTCGTCGTGAGTTCGACCAAGTCGATGACCGGTCACCTGCTTGGTGCCGCCGGCGGGGTGGAAATCCTGGCCTGCATCAATGCCATCCGCGACGGAGTGATTCCACCGACAATCAACCTGGAGAATCAGGACCCGGAGTGCGATCTCGACTACTGCGCCAACACCGCGCGCGAAGTGGAAATTACAGCAGCCCTCAGCAACTCCTTCGGCTTCGGCGGCCACAATGCTTCGTTGTTGGTGGAAAAGTATGAGTCCAAATTTGGCTAAGGTCAGAGTCCTGACAGAGCAACAGTAAGTCTCAAAATGCTCGATTTTTAAAAGGAGATATTGGCTTATCGGAATGTCCGCAAGCGCTTTGATCTTGAAACCCCTTGGCCTGATCATCCTTTGCTGCGATCGGTTTTTGTGGTGAACCTTCCTGACGAACTCCCGCCGGGTGATGATGAACTCCTGCATCGCGTCTGTGATGCCGCAGAAAAAGTTCTCCCCAACCTGCATCGATTTTAGTTTCACCTGTGACCCTGTTTCTCTGAGTCGTGTGCGAAATCTGGTTCGCATCGCCTCAGACATAAGCTGATACGATTTGGAGCAAGCGGTGAACGTCGGCTGACAAGAAGCTTGTATTTGAGTTCCCGAAGACCTTCTCTTCCCGCCAGATGCCTACTTCCCCGGAACAGACCATTATCGACCAACTTCTCCAGTCGGGCTGCGGGGATTTTGTTGTTTGTGGAGGAGCCCGGAATGCCGGGCTGGTTGCGCTGCTTGAAGCCGCAGAGGGCTTGCAGGTGTGGAAGCATTTTGAGGAACGGGGCGCTGCTTTCTTTGCGCTCGGACGGGCCAAGGATCATGGCAGGCCATGTGCGGTGGTGACGACGAGTGGAACAGCGGTGGCGGAGTGTCTCCCTGCCGTCATTGAGGCTCATTATACGTGTCTGCCGTTGATTGTGTTGTCGGCGGACCGACCGGAGGAATTCCGCGGATCAGGAGCGCCGCAAGTGATCGAGCAGGAGGGGATTTTTGGATCGTATGCCGCGACGAATCTCGAGGAATGGGACGGGCACGGTCCCCTTCATCTTAACGTTCCGCTGGAGGAAGCGAAGGTGGAGTTTGGTCCCTGGAAAGCGGAGGTTGAGGGGTTTCTCCCAAAGCGACTTTCGTTTGAAGTACGAAGTTTACGCGAATTTCTTGATGACGGGGTTTTTCGTGGAATCATTGCGATGGTGGGAGGTCTGGAGCCGGAGGACCGGGAGGAGGTCTTCTATTTTCTCAAGGATCTGGGAATTCCGGTGATCGCAGATGTGAACAGCGGGATTCGGGAGGCCTTGGGAGATCTCTTGGTTCCCGAGGGCGTCTTTACCGGAAATCTGCCGGGGCGTGTCTTGAGATTGGGTGAAGTCCCGGTGGGGCGCCTCTGGCGCGATTTGGAGGATCAGCCGAACACGGAGGTCCTTTCAATTTGTCGAAATGGCCTGCCCGGGTTGGCTCGCGAGTCAAAGGTGATTCGAGCCCAGGCGGGGCGGGTGATTCGTGGTCTTGGCCCTGCCGAAGCGATTGGAGATGTGCGGGATGACTTTTTGAAAGCCCGTCCTCTCTTTGGTCTGGTGGATGAAAAGTTGGAAGCGCTGCCCGACAGCGAGCCGGGCTTGGTGAATCTCCTTTCAGTCTACGCGACGACAGGGGAGAGCATTTTCATTGGGAACAGTCTCCCGATCCGGGAGTGGAACGATTTCGGTCAACGTGTCACTCCGTATGCCCGTGTCTTTGCCAACCGGGGAGCCAATGGAATCGATGGTCAGCTTTCGACCTGGCTTGGTGCGTCGGCTGAAACTCCTGATTCCTGGGGTGTTTTCGGTGATTTGACGACTCTTTACGATCTGGCTGCTCCGGCGATGCTTACCCAGGTTGAACAAAGCGGTCGCGTCCTGGTGGTGATCAACAATGGAGGCGGGAGGATCTTTGACAAACTCCCTCGTCTTTCCGGGCTCACCGGGAAGCAGCGCGCTGCGATTGTTCAGCCTCAGGAAGCCTGTCTCAAATCCTGGGCGGAAATGTGGGGTATGGATTATCTCAGGATTGAAAGCCGTGAGGGTTTCGATGATTTCGAGCCTGGCGAGAAGACTGTCGTCGTTGAAGTGATTCCGGATGATTCGCAATCCGCGGAGTTTTGATTTGAGCAGGGTCGGCTAAAAATGCGGGCTACTTTTTCCGTGCCAGATCTTCACAAACAACCCAGGCTCATGTCTCTCTATGATGATGCGTTGTTTCTATCTTTTTTCTTTGTGGTTCTGTCTTGCGGTGTCTGCCCGGGAGAATGAAGTCACCTGGCCGGCGGGAGATGATCTCGCCATTGATCTGCTCGCGACCCAACCACAGGTCGAACAACCCATTTTTTTAAACTTCGACCACCGCGGTCGCATGTGGGTGGCCCAGTTTCGCCAATACCCTTTTCCCGCCGGGGCGAAACTCATCGGTCGTGACCGCTTTTGGAGGAATGAATACGATCGCGTGATTCCTCCTCCCGGGGATCCCGAATACGTCCCCGGAAAGGACCGCATCACCATTCATGAGGACACCACTGGCGATGGCTTGTTTGACAAGATTTCGACCTTTCTGGATGGCCTCAATTTTTGCACCAGCTTTGCTCATGATCGTGATGGGCTTTGGGTTCTTCAGCCTCCCTACCTCCTCTTTTATGAAGACAAGGACCATGATGATCAACCCGATGGTCCGCCTCAAGTTCACCTTCGGGGATTTGGAATCGAGGACTCCCACTCACTCGCCAATTCACTTTGCCGGGGACCCGATGGCTGGCTCTACGGTGCCAATGGCTCCACCACTTCCCTGCGTATCACGGTAGAAGGGAAACCCGACCCTCCCGTCGTTCGTGAAGGCCAGCTTGTTTGGCGATATCATCCCCTTCGCAAAACCTTTGAGATCTTCGCGGAGGGTGGCGGGAACAACTTGAGTTGCGAATTCGATTCCGTTGGTCGACTTTACTCTGGAAGCAACACGGGAGACGTCGCCTTCTACTACCATCAGGGAGCCTACTATCAGAAGAATTTCGGCAAACACGGCGCCCTCTCGAACCCACACACCTATGGCTATCTCCCGGGCATCGCTCACCAAAAATACTCACGTGTCACCAATTCGGTGATCATTTACGAGGGTGGGGGACTTCCTTCCCGGTTTGATGGGGCCATGGTCTTTGCCAATCCCCTCACTTTGGGGATCGGCTCCTATCGCCCCACCCTGGATGGCCTCAATTTCAAAGTCACTCCCAACGGGATCGTCGACGTCCGAAAAAATGACCCTTGGTTTTGTCCTGTCTATGTTGATTCCGGACCTGATGGAGCCCTTTATGTCTGTGATTGGTATGACCGGCAGTGCAATCACTATCGAAATTCGGAAGGGAAAATCAGCGTCAACGATGGACGCCTTTTCCGCATCCGCGATCGCCGGAGCTCACCTCAAAAATCGTTCAATCTCGACAAAGCATCCGTCCCTGAACTTTTAGATCATCTCAAAAGTTCAAACCGTTGGTGGCGGGAGTCAGCGCGACAGGCTCTCCGTGATCACAAGAGTCGCGAAGATGCTTTGCCCACCTTCCAAACCTGGATCTCCCGGGAGAAGGGGCAACTTGCTCTGGAAGGCTTGTGGGGATGGCATTCTATCGAGGATCTTTCGCTCCCTGCTTTTCGAGAAGCGCTAGCCAGTGAAAATCCGCATGTTCGTCGCTGGGCCATTCGGCTCGCTTCCGATCATCGCTCGCTTTCACCTTCCCTTCTTCAGGCAATTCAAACTTTGGTCAGGACCGAGCCTGACCTCGAAGTGCTGGCCCAGATTGCGTCATCGGCAGCCCGACTACCCAAGCCGGAGGCCTTCCCGCTTCTGTCCGTCCTGATGCAGAGAGATGAGGTCTCCAAAGATCCACGGCTTGCACTTTTAACCTGGTGGGCGATTGAGGCCCACTTTAACGAGTTTCCCCGCGATTGCCTCGCTCTTTTCGATGACGAAGGAATCCATGCTCCACGGGTACTCTCATTTTTGATGAGGCGCTTTGTTGAAGATGGCGATCCGAAGAATCTCCATCTCGGTTCGCTGCTTTTTCGGAGGACCAGGAACTTTGATCAGAAATCCCGGGAGCATTTGTGGGAGCAGTTCGACGCGGGTTTGGCGGGGCAGCCCCTCGCCACCCTGCCTGAACCCATGCTCAAAATGCTCGCGATCCAAGGTGACCTCCCCCTGTTCCTAAAATTAGGGATGCCCATAAGATTCCCCAAAGCTCGAACCCAGGCGATGGCCCTTTTGAAGATGGGAGAGAAAGGCTCTCAAAAGGCTCTTCTTCGAGTGATTGAATATTTTGGCGAAAATCCCACTCCTGAAGCGACTCCTCTTCTTTTGGAGCTGCTCGCTTCCAAAAACTTTCAAGTGCTTGAACAGACCCTTGGCAGTTTGCAAAGCATCGACTCGGAAGACGTTGGGAAAGCGGTTCTTGCCCGCTTCAAAACCTTCCCTGCCCAACCGGGGAAGGCGGCTGAAGTTCTCCTGCTCTCCCGGGTCACCTGGATCAGCCAATGGCTGGACGAGGCTGCCAGGGATAACGATTTTAAGAAGCTCCTGACTTCCGAAGTTAGAAGAAAGATTGCCGCCCAGAACCACCCCGGGAATCTCCAAAAACTCGCCAAGCTCTTTCCTGAACCCGCGATAGCCAATCAATCGTTTGAGAAAGAGATCATCCGCCTGGACACTCTTCTGAAAAAGAATCTCAAGCCCGACGTGGAGAACGGTTACAAGCTTTTCAGCACCCGTTGTGCCGCGTGTCATGTCCTCCACGCCCAGGGTGGTCAGATTGGTCCGGCTCTCACTTCGTATCAACGGGAAGACCTCGATACTCTTCTTCTTGCCATCGTGCATCCCAATGCCGAAATCCGTGAAGGATTCGCAACCAACATCCTGAAAACACGCGACGGGCGAACGCTGACGGGCTTTCTTAAGGCCAAAAACAAACGTCACTTCATCCTGCAACCCGCCGGAGGAAAGCCTCTCGCCATTGCTGCCGACCAGGTCATCTCGCTCGAACCAGCCAAGGCGAGCCTCATGCCCGCCGGGCTTCTCACTGGCCTGACCGATCAGCAATTGACAGATTTTTTTGCCTATCTCAGGAGTCCGCAGCCAATTAACCTTCGTCAAAAATAGGCATTTGTCGCCGGAACTATTTCTTGGGTTTGTTTCTGGCGTGGGGAGCCTGGCGCCGGTCTTTTTCAATCAATTCCCGGTGATGGATCTTTCCGGGTTTGATCGGCTGGTGTGAGGACTTGGCGATGGCAACAAGCTTCGCGAGGATGTTGGGGTGGGCCCTGGAGAGATCGTTTTTCTCTTCGATGTCTTGCGAAAGGTCGAAGAGCTTCCAGTCACCTTTCCTGGCTTTGTAGGCTTTCCAGTTTTTCATGCGGACCGCGGTTTGTCCGGTGTATTCCCAGTAGAGACTGGTGTGCTGATTTTGTTCTCCCTTACCCGTGAGAGTGGGCAGGATTGAAAGGCCATCTGTTTTGGGGCAGTCGGCACCGGAGATCTCCGAGAGAGTGGGCATGATGTCCGGGAAGTAGCAGAGATGATCGGTGACCGAACCGGCTTTGATTTTTTCGGGCCATCGGACAAGGAAGGGAACCTTGAGTCCGCCTTCATAGAGTGATCCTTTGCCGGCGCGGAATCTCTCTCCGGTTCTTGGATTGAGGTTGGGTCCGAAGAAACCGTGCGGTCTTTCAGGTGTTTTGAAGTAGTCCTGTCCTCCGTTGTCTCCGCACATCACGAGGATGGTGTTGTCATCGATCTTGAGCTCTTTGATGAGGGCGAGGATTTCTCCAAGCTGGCGATCAACCATGTGGATAAAAGCAGCATAGACTCTGGCATCCCGGTCGGTGCGCTGACCGGCCTTCCATGCTTTGTCTTTGAAAAGTTGCCACGATGGATCGTTCCCGTCGATTCCCCAAAGCCCGTGTGGCGGGGTCCAGGGCAGGTAGCAGAAGAAGGGCTGCGTGTGATTCTTTTTGATGAAGCCAAGGGACTCTTTGAAGATCTCCGTTTGGGCGTGGGTTTTGCCCTCGTAGAAACTGGTGCCTTCATTTCCTTCGAGCGGGACCTCCTTGCTATTTCGAATGAGATATTGCGGGTAAAATGTATGAGCGTGGACCTGGTCGTAGTAGCCAAAGAAATCATCGAAGCCGTGCTTCTCGGGAACCCCACTGGTTCCGCGCCCTCCAATGCCCCACTTGCCAAATCCACCGGTGGCATATCCTTTCGATTTTAACATCGTAGCCAGCGTGGTTTCGTCTTCCCGGATGGGATTGAAGCCATTGTTACTACGCATCGATGTGTGGCCCGAGTGGAGGCCGGTGAGCAGGACGCAGCGAGTGGGGCCGCAGACGGGAGCTCCGGCATAGGCGTTTGTGAATCGCATTCCCTCTCCGGCCAGGCGGTCGATATTGGGTGTGAGCAGTTCGGGATGTCCCATGTGCCCTGATTCGAAGTATCCCCACTCATCGAGCATGAGATAGATGATGTTGGGCTTCTGTTCGTCGCAGGAAGCGGCCGGGATCACTGCGGAAATCAGCAGGAAGAAGAATAGGAGCTGGTTCATGGGATGGCTGAGAATGTTCTTTCTTCGGGACGAGGGCAAGTTGTGTGTCGAGCCCATGGATCGGGTTTCGGTTTGGATTCGGAAATCAAAGGACGGAAAAGTCCACCTCACCTGCACTTATCATCGAGAGGGCGTGATACCTGTCGTCTCTGATTCTACAAAGCTCCAGACCTGCAAGAGTACTTCAAAAGGTTTCGTGATGATGCCCGGTGTTCGACCTTCGATTGGGATGTTTGAGTCGGTCAAGGATCCGTGGTTCACTGCGGGATTATTTCATTAAGATGCAACTCTTCCTTCGTTGATGGGTTTCTCCTTTCAGCACCCTCGCAGACCATGAAGCTTCTTTATTTCCTCTTCCTCACCAGCATCACCTCACAGGCCACGCCTCTAATTTCTTCATGGTTCACCGACCTCTCCGGGCGCTACGCCCGCATCTATCCGGATAACGCAGCCCTCGCGAATCAAGCGCCGGTCACGACCTGGAGCCGGGGGCAGGGAACCCAAGCCGATCCGGTCTACGCAGGCATCACAGAAATTTCATACACCGACACCGACGTCTACATTCGCACCGCCAATCTTGGCTACCACATCATGGGTCCCTGGTATGGCGGGAATGGCAACCTCTTCCCGAACTACCCCGCCAACCGCGCCGAAATCTACCGCTTCCCGCTCACTCCGGTCATTCCGATCAATAAAGCCATCACCGGCGGAGGCACCATCGGCTACATGGTCGACGGGATCTCCCTCTTCGATTCTCGTGACGCCTTTTCCTACGACACATCCGAAGGAGTCGACGACGGACCCGGAGCACCGGCCCAAGTCAACGGGGATGATGTCTGGAATCGCGATGCCTACATCAATGAAGGCGATACCTTTGACAATGCCTTTGCCCACCAGGCTGGCTCCAATCACCACTACCACGCCAACGCCCCGGCCCTTCGTCATCTTGTTGGTGACTCGGTTGACTACAACCCTGCCGACAACACCTACATCGAAAATTTCACTAAGCAACACTCGCCCATCATTGGCTGGTTCCGCGATGGCCTCCCGCTCTACGGCCCCTACGGATATTCCGATCCAGACGACCCCGGCTCTCTTGTCCGCCGCATGATTTCCGGTTATCAAAAACGTGACGGCTCCAACGGCTCCACCAACCTCGCCACCACCGGTCGAATCTCCCTTCCGCAGTGGGTGGTCCGGAATGAAGGAGGCTCCCTCAGTCTTCCCGCCTCATCGTTTGGTCCATCCGTTTCGGCGGCCATTCCCATCGGCCACTACCTCGAAGACTACGCTTACAAAGGCGATCTCGGTCTCACTTTGGGAAGTGATTTTGACCTCAACGAATACAACGTCCGCTTCTGCGTGACCCCCGAATTCCCCGCCGGCACCTGGGCCTACTTCACCAACATCGAATCCGATGGCACTCCCGTCTATCCCTACAATATTGCCCGCTATTACTACGGAACTCCTTCCGGTAATTCGCCCAATGCCGTCCCTGTTGATGCCACCATCCACTTCGAAGGGGGACCCAAAAAAGAAGCGCGCATCGATGCCATTTCGACGACGGATTCGGATGAAGTCACCCTCGTTTGGTCCGCCATCGAGGGCGGTCAATACACCATCGATTCCTCTACTACGCTTGAAGTGGGATCCTGGAACCGCGAGGCGAACAATACCGAACCTGCTCTGGAAAAGCTCTCGCTCACAAAAAACACGAGTGCCGAACCCAGAAAGTTCTTCCGCACCAAGCTCAACAGCCTTGCGCCTTTTGATCAAAACGGAATCGAGAATTTTACCTTCACTCCAAGCGTCACCTTCCTCTTTGATCTCGCCGCTACCATCATCCCTCCTGCCACGATTACTTCGGTCACGGTCGGAGGAATCCCCGCCACGATTATTGGCTACGACCCTGAAACCGGCCTCACCGAAGTGTGCTTCGATGATTCCTCACTCGCTCCCGGAGATTATTACGCCCTCGTAGACGGCAACATCGAATCAGTCGAACGCTACACCGTCTCCGGCCCCAACAACGTCCTTCTCCTCATTCTTGATGATTGGGGCATCGATGCCTCCGAGCTCTACAATACTCCCGGCGGAGGAATCCAACTCGCCAACATGCCGAATCTGAAGAACCTCGCCGACAATGGTCTCCTCTTCACCCGCGGATACGCCCAGCCCATCTGCTCGCCCACCCGCGCCACCCTGCTCACCGGTCGCCAGCCCTACCAGCACGGCGTCGGCAATCCCCAGGCCAACTCCACTCTTCCCGCATCCGAGCAAACCTTTCCCGAACTCATCGCCATCGATGCTCCAAACTACGGCCTCGCTTCCTTTGGGAAATGGCACCTCGGATCGGGAGACACGGGTCCCCTCGACACCGGCGGTTGGCCCAACTTCTCCGGTACCCTCACTGGCGGAGTTCAAGACTACAACGTTTGGACCCGCGTCAAAATAGAGAACAGCATCCTCACCGACTCCGGCACTGCTATCGCCGATCTCGTCACTGCCGGAACCTACACCTCGCCCTATGCCACCAGCGTTCAGATCGACGAAGCCGTCTCCTTCATCGGCTCCCAAGGCACCGATCCCTGGGTCGTCTGGATGGGCTTCAACGCCCCCCACGATCCCTTCCAGGAGCCACCCGCCAAACTTGCCCCCACTGGCGGATACTCCACCGCCGGGACTGCCAACAAGGACCTCTATATTAAAACTCTCGAAGCCCTTGATACCGAAATCGGCCGCCTCCTCGCTTCTGTCGATCTCAGCAAAACCAACATCATCGTCATCGGTGACAACGGAACCCCAAACCAGGTCGATCAAGCCCCTTCGGGTGGAATCGCGGGCGCAAAAGGTTCCCTCAACGAAGGCGGCATCCACGTTCCCTTCTTCGCCAACGGACCGGACATCCCCCAAACCGGCACCACCGACAAGCTCGTCCATGTCGCCGATCTCTTCGCCACTGTTCTCGATCTCACCGGTGTCGAAACTCCCGGCGATCTCGACCTCCATTCCACCTCACTCTTTCCCATCTTCAATGGCACCGACACGGACGACCGTTGCATCATCGCCGAAAAATTTGGTCTCAATGCCGCCAACGACGGTCGCGCTCTCATCATGGACGACTGGCCCAACTACAAGCTGGTTTCGGTCCAGAATGTCACCGACCCGGACGACACCCCTGTTTACCAAATGTATCTCCTTGGAACCAATGGCGTCGAAGGCTCCACCCTCACGACCCCGCCAAATCCCGGCGATGCCCACGAAGCCGCCTTCAACGCCCTCGTCGCCAAAGACCAGTCCCTCGTTCCTGACACTTCGGAGCCACCAGTCACCTTAAACATCGATCTCCCCGCCAACGCCCCGCCCCTCATCAATCTTAATAATGGCAACATTGTCCGCCCCAATGGCATCACCATCGGAGGAGTTGCCGCCACCTGGGACACTGGCGATCTCACCGTAAGCGGCACCATCACCTCAGCGGCCCGCGTCGATCAAAATGGCGACCCCGATCAGTTCTCCGTCGTTGCCGGATTTGATCTCGCGGTCTCCGGCCTCACCGGCGGCCAATCCTACGATATTATTGTCAGTTTCCCCGGCGCCGGTGGTAACAATCGCATCTTCACCGCCATCAACCAATACACTGCTCCATAGGGAGGTGGTAAATTGCCGGACTCCCGGTGAAATTTGTGAATTTCACGATTCCTCCTTTGGCCTTGCTTCCTCATGATGACTCCAATCATGAAGGATCAACCGACTTCCACCCGCCGCAAATTTCTCACCAAAGCCACCTCCTCCGCCTTTGGCTTCACCTTTATCCCGGCCTACCTCACCAGTGCCCGGGCCGAGAGTAATCCCAAACGTCCTCCCAGCCAGCGTCTCAACCTTGGGTGTATCGGAGCAGGGGGGAGGGGCGCTTCGGTGATTTCCGGACTCTGCAGCAAAGGTCATGCTGCCCCCGTTGCTCTCTGTGATGTTGATCACAGTCGCGCCGCAAAAATGCTCAAAGCCCATCCCGATGCCAAACGCTTCCACGATTTTCGGGAAATGTTCGCCAAGATGGGTGATGATATCGATGCCGTCTCTGTCGCCACCCCGGATCATACCCACTTCACCGCTGCCATCCAGGCGATGTCCCTCGGAAAGCATGTTTACGTTGAGAAGCCTCTGACCCACACCTTTGAAGAGGCCGAAATCCTCATCCGTGCCGAGAAGAAATTCAAAGTGGTCACCCAGATGGGCAATCAGGGACACACCTCCGGAGGCTCTGAACAATTCAAGCGCATGCTCGCTGCCGGGGTGGTTGATGATGTCGTCAAAATTGAAGCGTGGAAGAGCGCCGGCCTCTGGTTCATGGATGCCAATAAACGCATCAAAGGGTTTCCCAAATCCCAACCGATTCCCGAATCACTCAAATCCTGGGATCTCTGGTGTGGCCCTCAAGCAGTGAAGGAATTCAACAGCTTGTTCCACCCCTTCGACTGGCGTGGCTTCCACCTCTATGGCGGCGGGATGTTCGGAGACTGGGGCTGTCACATCATTGATTTCATCCACCATTATCTCGAGCTGGGCTTTCCTACAAAAATTTCGCCCAAGTTGCTGGCCGACTACAATCAGGTGAGCTTTCCATTGAGTTCTCACATCGAGTTTGATTTCCCCGGACGCGGTGACAAGAAGCCTCCCGTCCACATGGTCTGGAAAGCTGGCGGAGAATATGCCTCTGCCATCGATCAGAAGTATCTTGGAGGCAACAAGGCTCCCAAGCTCGGCGGTGCCGGAACCCTCCTTCATCGTAAGCAAGAAGATTATCTTGTACACCGGAATTCCCACTCCGGTCCGTCAAAGTTGATCTCCTCAAAGACGCACAATGACCTTCAGTCTGCCATGGATACGAAGGGGCCCAAATTCGGTCACATGGAGAGCTTCGTACAAGCCTGCATGGGCAATGGAAAAACCGATTCTCCCTTCAGCGTCGGAGGCGCACTCACTCAGGTTTTGAATATTGGAATGATCGCCGAGTATCTCAATGTCGACTTGCAATTCGATCCCAAGACCAAGAAGTTCATCGGCAACGAAAAAGCCAATGCCCTTCTTGCCGGTCCCGCGCCAAGAAAAGAATGGGCCGACCACTACAAGCTCGCCTGAAGCAGCCGTTGGGTCGGACCGGAGGGGCTACCAGGGGGGGGAGTCATCACGGCCTGTAATTCTCACCGGGAATCTCAACGCATCCCCCGGGAGTGTTCCTTTGAGGAAGCTTGCCGGGAAAGGCTGGGTCCGCGAGTCCGAAAATCCGAGGTGTCAAAGCCTTCCCTGGCGAACACGTCAGGGGCGTCGTTGAAGGAATCGGAGCGGAGAAATGTTGGATTAGGGTGCCTATGCGGAGACCGGTCCCTTGTATTGGGCGCTGCCAAAACCGAGGATGCAGATGAAGATCGGAGAGAGAAAGGTGAGTCCAAGTCCAAAGCCTACTCCTTTTCCGAAGGATTTGGCCAAGTCGATATAGACCATGATGACAATGACGATGTTAACGATTGGAACAAACGCGAGAATGATCCACCAGGTCGGCTTGCCGACTATTTCCAGGAGAACGATAAAGTTGTAAAACGGGATGATACTGGCCCAGCCCGGCTTTCCGGCCTTGGCGAAAATTTTCCAAAGTCCAGCGATGATGAGAACGATAATGCCGAGATATAAGAGCACCCCAATGACCCCAGCGATGCCGCTGCCTGTTGATTCAGATTCTAATTGCGCAAGCGGAAGAAGTGGTAAGTTCATTTGCAGCAACATAAAAGATTGGTGCTTGGGATGGAAGGGAAATCTGGGTGAGGTGGGAGGGGCGCATTGAGCCAAGTAGAATGACACCGAAGGAATCCTAAAACGGAGCGTGGGGAAGGTCGTCGCGCCAGAACGAATGACACCCGAATAAATCATGCCTGGCATGAATGGCACGAACTTAAGCGGCTTTGGGAGATTTCTTTCGGTA
>CALFSW010000220.1 GCA_937916505.1 uncultured Verrucomicrobiales bacterium
CGGGACCACTGTTGAGTTGTCCGCTCCCCAGATCGGCTCCTGCAGAAGTTGTCGCTCCATTGCTAAGATTGTAGTTTTCAGCCGTAAGCACTCCGCCTCCATCGAGGAGACCGCTGGAATTAAGCCCACCCACGAGATCATCACCACCCAAAGTCCAAGTGCCGCCATTTTCAAGATTCACGGTTGCGTCGTCTGCAACGCGATCAGCCGAACCACTGACGAGGGTTGCACCATCGGCAATAGCCAAATCGCTGACTCCAGTCAACTGGCCGTCGAGATTCAACCTTCCGCTGTTCACATTCACATCCTCCGAAGCGGCATCGCCACCCAGAGTGACCTCTCCGGGACCACTGTTGAGTTGTCCGCTCCCCAGATCGGCTCCTGCAGAAGTTGTCGCGCCATTGTTCAAGTTGTAGCTTTCAGCAGTAAGAACTCCGTTTCCATTAAGGAGCCCACTGGAATTGAATTCACTAACAAGATCATTTCCACCTAATGTCCACGTGCCGCCGTTTTCAAGGTCAACGGTCGCGGCATCGGCCACCCGGTCGGGAGCACCACTCACAAGAGTGGCGCTGTTTGAAATCGTCAAATCTGTCACATCAGTGAGTTCGCCATTGAGATTCAATGTGCCACTCAGCACATCGACGTCGCTCGCCGCAGCATCAGCATCAAGCGTCACTACTCCCGGTCCGCTGGTCAGATGCCCGGTTCCCAAATTGTTTCCGGTGGGAACAACCGCTCCATTGCTGAGATTGTATTGTGTCGCAGTCAGAGTATTTCCACCATTCAAGAGCCCACTGGAATTAAAGACATCAACTTGTTCGTCTCCACCCAAAGTCCAGGTGCCGCCATTCTCAAGATTCACGGTTGCGGCGTCTGCAACCCGATCAGCCGAACCACTCAATAAAGTCGCTCCAGTGGCAATGGTGAGATCGGTCACATCGGTCAAACGTCCATTGAGATTTAATGTCCCACCATTCACATCGATATCTTCAGCTGCGGCATCCCCATCCAAGGTCACTGTCCCAGGCCCACTTGTCAGTTGTCCTGATCCAAGATTGGTTCCAGCGGGGACCTCTGCTCCATTACTAAGGTTGTATTGGTCTGCGGTCAAAGTGCTTCCCCCATTGAGCAATCCACTGGAATTGAAGGCTCCGATAGTATCGTCTCCCCCCAAAGTCCAAGTGCCGCCATTTTCAAGGTTCACGGCGGCACCATCGGCCACGCGATCAGCCGAACCACTCAACAGAGTGGCCTCATTGGAAACCGTCAAATCGGTCGCACCAGTCAGCTGGCCATTGAGATTCAAGGTGCCACTGACGACATCAACATGCTCCGCGGCGGCATCGCCATTCAAAGTCACCTCCCCCGGGCCGCTGAGTAATTGCCCGCCACCAAGATTAGCTCCTGCGGCTGTCGTTGCCCCGTTGCTGAGATCATATTGCGCCGCAGTGAGGTCTCCGTTTCCATTCAAGAGCCCGCTGGAAGTGAGCGAACCAATGGTATCGTCTCCGCCCAAAGTCCAAACTCCTCCGCTTTCCTGATTCACGGCAGCGCCATCGGCCACGCGGTCAGCTGCACCACTCGCAAGAGTTGCGCCTCCGGAAATGGTGAGATCAGTCACTCCGGTCAGTTCACCGTTGAGATTCAAAGTTCCATCGAGAACATCGACATCCTCTGCGGCGGCATCACCATTCAGGGTCACGACTCCAGGCCCACTGGTTAACTGGCCGGACCCGAGATTTGCACCAGCAAGCGTCGATGCCCCATTACTTAAGTTATAATTGTCCGCAGTAAGAGTTCCAGTCCCTCCGAGCTCGCCGGTGGCATTATAAGTTTGGACCGTTTCCGTTCCATTCAAATTCAAGCTTCCGTCGTTGTTGTTCACCACAGCTGCATCATTGATCCGCTCATCAGAGCCGAGTGTTAATGACGAGCCAGGCGCAATCGTAAGATCAGTCACTCCTGTTAATTCTCCGTTGAGAAGGACGTCACCGCTGTCAATATTCACGTCTTCGGCTGCGGCGTCTCCAGAAAGAGTTACCGGCCCGTCTGCATTGAGCTGCCCGGTTCCAAGATTCGCGCCATTCTCTGTGGTCGCTCCGGAACTCAGATTATAAGTGTCAGCGGTTAAGGTCCCGGTGCCATCGAGAATACCTCCGCTCGAGTTGTAGGTTCCGATTGTTTCGTCCCCATTCAACTCAACTGTTCCACCAGGTGCCAGCGCACCTGAATTCACCACAGCGGTATCATCCAATCGATCTCCTGCCGACAAACGCACCGTGGCACCAGTTTCCACATCGATCACTGTTGACCCCAGTGTTCCCTCCAGATCCAAAACTCCACCTCGAATCGAAGTCTTTCCAGTGTAGGTATTGTCCGTTCCAAAGATCACTGTGCCGGTCTCTCCAAAAAAGTTTACCCAAATATTTCCAGGGCTACTGATGCTCGAGTCGACCCTTCCGGTAATCCCGGCGTCGGCCACAAAATCGACAAAGTCTCCCGGGTTCTGCTCAATCATGGTCAAGGCTCCCCCTTCCAGGGTGAATCCGTTGCTTTCGAAAATGACACGAGATGCCTCAATGGGGCTGACGATCGTGACAACTCCGCCACCTGCTCCGCCGAAAATCGCGGCATCTTTTTGCGCCCAAGACCCGGGAGGAAGGCCACCCGGTCCATCAGGATCCCATCTGGGAGCGACAAGATTCCAATCGCCGGCTCCGGAAGGCACCCAGACGAGAGTGGCCCCATTGGCCGTCATTGAAAGAGCCAGCAGTGAAAGCAATCCACCCGTATAGGTTCTTGCTTTCTGCCACCGGAAATTTCCGGAGTTCGAAAGGGATTTATTGGTCGAGTTCATCAGTATCTATAGTGTTTGAGGTTTCTTGGGGGCATCGATTTAAAAGTTTATCAGGACGTTAAAAAGGTTGCTCGAGTGGCTGGGCTCTTTGCGATTGGTTTCATTTCTTGAGCCATTCCGCAGAATGGGATGAGGCCACGTCGGCTTCAAACTTTTGTTCCAGATTTTGGCGCCGGACCTGTCGTATTTCCCGTTCAAGTTCGCCACGGACGGCGGCAAAGGATCGGGTGACTGCAGACTTCTGATTAATATAGCGAACAAGAAAAACGCCCTCGGGGCGGGTGATTGTATCGCTCACGTCGCCAAGCTCTTGCAGAGAAAAAGCAATTTCCGCCACAGCCTTACTCCATTTATCCATTCCCCCGCTCTCTCCAAGCCATCCGATCACCCCGCCTTTGTAGCGACTGGCCGCGTGCTCGGAATGATCCACACTCAGGGTCGAGAACCCTTTTTTGGGATTTCCCGTCAATTCAGTGTTGGCCAGAAACCACTCGCGGGCTTCCGTTAGCTTTTTTTGATAAGCGGCCAACCGGTCAGGACTCGCTCCCGGATCGAGCCATAGGACGGCAATCTCGCGCTTCTCGGACGACTGAAAACGATTCTTTTTCGACTCATACAACTCACGCAATTGTGATTCGGAGACGGCCTCGTTCGCAGTAGCTTTGATCTTCGGAGAGAGTTCCAATTCCCGGAATCGCTGGGCAAGAATCCGGCCAATTTCAGCACGCACCACAGAATCTTTTTCGAGGCCGGCCTCTCGCGCCGCCTGGACATACCGGGATCGATTCACGAGTTCCTTGAGCGCAATCTCCCGTGTGGGATCATCATTGCGTCCAGAATATTTTTGTTTCAATAAGTGCTCAAGGTCAGCCTCGGTGACAACCTCTGAACCAACTCTCACGAGGGAGATTTCATTGTCTTCGGTCGTGACGGTACTAGAAGGGGCGGCATCTTCCTGACAGGAAGTTACCGCCAGCAGAACTGCCAACGAAGCAATGTTAACCTCACACCTCATTACTTTGCCATATTACGAATTACTGCGTTTCCTGTACCTTGGGTAAACTGCCACATCAAAAGATGGTTGCCGGGAGTAGATAGGGTTTGTTCGACGGCCACTGTCTTGCCAGAGGTTTCGGACTGCTTCACGCCGTCGATATAGAAGGCAAGCACGCCATTTCCATCACCACCCGTAATTTCCATCTCGAAATCAAGACTCCCCTCGCCATCCAATTGAGCAATGATTCGACTGATCTTTCCTGAATCTCCCCCCGAACTGGTGAGATCTCCACTGGCCTCATCTGCAGTCCAAGTGGCACTGCCGCTGGTTGCGAAATTGTCTGTTCCCGCAACTGCTGCAATATTCCCGTTACTGTAGACACCTGCGTCCAGATTCATGCTCAATCGATAGAATCCATTGATCTGTTCCGGGGAGAGAGTCTCACCGACAAACTTGCTGCCGGTAGCATCGGTCATCCCGGTAAAGTGAGCACTTTGATCCAACCATTCATTGAGTTTGGCGGCTGATTCAACCCGCCAACCGACGTCAGCAAATTTGAGCTGGGTGTGAGTTGAAATCTCCGGCTTGCCGTCCACGATCTGAAAGGTGATACGAGGCGAAGGATTACCATCAACCGAATCCAGTCCATAAGCATAGGCCTGAAGGTAACGATTGACCGTTTCACTTGGCAAATTCGAAAGATCGGATAGACTCGTCATCGCCGCTTCTGTCGAGGCCAGCAACCAGCGATCAAATCCTGCGCTGTTTGTTTCGGCAATAGTTGCTCCGACATAAAGTAGGGCCTCATTCGGATTTCCCAACTGATACGCTTCCCCCGAAGCAAGCTGAAGCACAACAACCTTTGGCCCTTCTAACAACCCTTCAGCGCGGGCATTGAAGAGGATGTCCTGATAGCTCTGGCCAACTGGAATGGTCAGCGACTTAGCCATCGATTCGATATGCACCCCTTCTTGAGCTGTGCCACCAAGCTGTAACCCTATCGTGAAACTCTCCGACAGATCGTCATCGCGATGGATCCGCACACTGGCAGGCTGACTTAGATCGGACACGGCATTTGGCTGTATCACTTCCAACCAAACATTGAATTGATCAGTTACCACCCTTTCGACAGATGAACCTACGACAGTGTATTTAAAACTGGGGAGCACCGCGACTTCGACTGCATTTGATCCGGTTGTCTCAAGATCGGGAAGAGGACGGACAGTGAGGGTCTTTTCAGTTTCTCCGCGAGCGAAGTGGACCACGGCGCGCCGACTGTCATTAGTAGTCGCTTCGTCGATCACAAAATGTCCTCCGATTGCATCCTCGAAAAATCCGATTGGAATGTCCAAGGCACCAGAAACACCATCGCCACTGCGGGTTAACACCACCTTGAACGGTTCTTCAAAGGAATCTCCCTGGGGTCCGGAAGCGAGAGACAATTGTAAATTCGATGGGATACTCAGTCCACCCATGCTGATGCGGCCTTCCACAATCAGCTGGATCAGCTCGTCACTTCCCACCACTGTATTTTTTAAGGTGATCTCCAGGGTTTCTTCACTTGGAAGTTGCACAATGAGAACACTATCGAGAGTCGGAATCTCGGTTGCAAAATCGGCATCAAGTCGAACAGTGAGGAAGTCGCGGGCATCACCTGTTTGCCCCCAAAATAGAGCGGAGAGATCAACAATATCCTGAGTGACATCAAAGTCGGTAATTTCATCGGCTCCAGTATCCACTCCCCCAAAAACAAAGCGGTCTGAACCAGGCCCTCCGCTCAAGGAGTCAGCACCGGGACCGCCGGAAAGAGTGTCATCGGCAGAGCCACCTCCGAGAATGTCATCGCCATGACCACCGCGAATAATCTGTGGAGTCAGACTGGTACTCCCTGAGAGGGTGATTCCTCTCAGTTCCGTGCTGAGATCCCAGATTACGGCATCGCCCCACTTCGACTGTAGATAGTCATGAACGTCCCGAAGCTTCTGTTCTGGAAGGGCTGATGGAAAAACGAGAAGCTCTTGAAGCTGGCCACCAAAATTTTCAATCACAGGTTTGGCGCTGCCTGGAATCGCCAGACGCCGCCCCCCGATTGTCGGCAGGACCGGATCAATGGAAGTCGCCGCGATATTCTGTCCGTCATACGAAAGCCCAAAGACATTCTGGAGTAACTCTCCTTCTTTGCGAAAGATCGAGGTGGAGTTCTGACCTGAGGCATTTTGGTATCCCCTGACAGCTATGCCATCAATCTGGTAGCCGGATGCACCTGAGTAGGAAACGGCCTGGGTGGTTGGCGTGAAGTTGAGATATCCTCGATTTGTTGAGAGGAGCGTCTGGGAGGCATCCGATGTTTCAGCTGTGCGGTAGGATGCCAAAACTGTGTGGTTACCTGATGGGATTGCGAGATCCGAGAAAAACAGGTGCGCCGAAGAAGACTTGGAAAAATCTACCGAATGATCTCGAACAAGTGGCTGATACTGTGCCGAAGGTTGGGATACACTCCGGGCATTACCTGACCGATCAGACCAGTTTGAAATCGGAGATCCGTTTTCACCAAGATCATTTCCATCGAGCCAGAGAGTAGAGTCATTTCCATCTCCTGTGCTGGGAGTGATGACTGTTACCACAACTTCACTGGCATAGATTTCACCTCCATCATTCCAGCTTACCGGAAGATTGAACTGCTGATTGGATCGATCAAGATGGTTGATGCAAAAACGTCCGGATTGCAGATCTGCAAGTGTGCATTGCTCGGTTTCACCAGGAGCGAGGGCTTCCCCATCGACCAGGACTTGAAAGCCCGCGTGCTGACTCCCGGAAAGTTCGAGGGAGATGTCATCGGGTGCCGTATCGGAATCAAAAACATGAAGATAAATCCCCGCCACTCCCGATTCGGGAATGAAGAGCTCTCCGGTCGCCAATTGTGGATCGCGGTTGCTCAAGGAGGGATCACTTCCAATACGGAACTCCTTGAGATTACTCCAACCATCGCTATCAAGATCATCGTCTGCATCAGCGAGACTTGGGTTCAGGCCATGAAGTCGTTCCCACCAATCTGGTAAGCCGTCGCCATCGAGATCCTCGATCTCACCTCCCACAATGAGGTCCAGTCGATGATCGGCGGACCGACTTGCAAAGCTGAAGCCATAGAACTCGACGCTACCATCCGGGAGGGTCGCAGGACGCCCATCGATGGTGATTTCTTGAATTTCAAAAATGGTCTCATCGGCGCCAATTGACAAATATTCATCCCGCCGTTCGGGAGATGGCAGATAAGCCAAGGGCACCTTAAGTGAGTAAGAAAAATTCTTTTTCTGACCGGGGCCGGTCGGGCTCAGGGAGGTCTCAACCGTCACTCGGTTCTCCGGATCGTTCTGATTGACAAAGGTCAGCTTCAGTTGCCCCGACTGCAGGAGAGAGGTCTGTGCACCTGAAACCTGACGAACCTCTCCATAGAAGAGGACATCGGAATCGGTGAATCCCGGAGCCGCACTAGTCTGCGCAAAAACCGCGAGAGGCCAAAGAAATAGGGCCAGGAGAAGAGTAATCGTTTTCATCGGATAGCGTTGAGTTGAAGGTTTACTGGCCTTGATGGGAGTAGGTGGTGAATTGGAGACGAATGTCGCTGATGGTGTCGGCAAGCTTGATCAAGCCAGCCTCGGGATCGGCATCAAGCCCGGCCCCGGGAATGATAATCATCCAATCCGAGTTCCAGACAGATCGACCAATCAATCGAGTGGTGATTTGTAGCTCGTCATCGTTGGCTTCGTCGTCTCCCTCGTCGTGATAGACGCGGAAGTCGCCATGGCGGCGGAGCAGGCCGAAGCCTCCATCCACACCATTGAGAGTAGGAATATATCCCGGTGCACTGATGTCGCCTTCGTTGATGACAAACGGAGTGGGAATCCGCTGTTCGACAATACTCCAGGATCTTACCGAAGCACCGTTGGTTGACGACGTTCTCAGGTAATCATCTCCGATCGGAACCAGATAAGCACGAGGCGTGGTGGAGAGGCCCGCTTCATTGTAATTCTCCAGCCACAGACCGAATCCGCGGATCTTATTGGCAAAGTTCGCCGTGCTGTATGCGTGGTCTCCGGCAGCCAGCGTATTGCCAAAGAAGTTCTTCCCATTCTCGATTGTGGAACTGAAGCGGATCACGAGGCCCGGCTGCGGACCTTCATCATCGCTTGAGAAGGGTCGGCAATATCGGACAAACTCCGGCATCTGTCGAAGATCGGGAACAATTCTGGCCTTCAGCACATCCTTCCATCGGTCATCGCTTGCCGCAGTTCCTTCAGATCCGACCCGGAAGAGCTCTTCACGCAGTGACATTTTCTCAAATTCAGCCTGCGGATTGTTGATACCCAACTGCCCTTTTAAGACCTCGAAATTGCCGCCGAGTTGATTCAAAATTTCGGCCAATCCCCCTTGCCCGGAGCGAGGCGTTCCATCGCTCCAAAGTCCAAGCTGACGCTCCTTCACGATTTGATCGAGAAGCCCACCAATCGCCGCCGGATCACCTGGATCGAGACTGGTTTCGTAGTCGTAGGCTCGGGCAGCCAACCAAGTGTAGCGTGCCGCATGGTTGAAGGCCGCCTGATATTTCGTCATCGCTTCGTTTCGGGTCAGGCGGAAGATCATGTCGTTGTAGCGATTGGTCTGCACCTTCGCTGCCAGGATCTTGTTGAAGGCTTCACGCTCTCTCAGAAGGCGGAATCCCTCTGCTTGGGCGGTGAAGTATTCCTGGCGATGAATCTCCAAATTTTGGATGGCAGTTGCGATGGTATTGCGCTTCGGTTGATCACTCCCGGAGAGGTTTACCAGTTCCTCAACGTGAGCCTCGAGCGCTGAAATCTTATCGGCTCTGGTGAAGTCCCGCTCCAACTGTGCAGTCGCCTCATCTCGTCCAAATTCTGCGATTTTTTGAACAATTTCTTTGGCGTTCTTAAGTGCGTTAAAAATTCCGCCTGCCGCACTTTCGGAAGCAAGTCCGATTGCTCGGGCGATCGCTCCCACATCGACGGAAAAGCCAACGGCAGTCGGCGCGGCAATTGCTGCGGTCGATGAAATCCCGTCAACCACATCATAAACTGCTTGAGCAATTCCGATCGCAGTATCAGCCGCCAGGATCGCACCATTTACAACGATGCGGATCTGCTCGATCGTATCGGTCGTGCCCTCGGTCTTCTCATAGATTTCCAGCTCACTTAAGAGTCGCTGGGCTTTGGCTTCCCAGTCTTGCAGGAAACCAATGTAGTCAATCAGTGCGGTATCGAGTTCAATTTCATCAAGGAGCATCTGCTCCAATGCTGCCTGCAAGGTCCCGTAACTGGTTCGACTTCCCCAATCAGCAGGTGCAACGAAGCCGTACTTCGATGCCGTTTCATAGGGCGCTGTGAGGATTGGAGCTTCCAACGGACCATCGCCATCGGGGTCCACTGGTTCGAAGAGGTAATTGTTATCACCGACCAAAGTTTCCAGAGCATTTTGTAAGCGCTCGTTGCCGGTGCTATCTCCCCAGAGGTCACTGTAAACTCCGTTTAGAACACCGTTGTCCATGATCCCCGGAATCCGATTGAAGACAGTATTGAAAGTGACCGTGCTTGAAGGAGTCCCCGCGATCCCGTCGACCGGAGGCACAATGTCGGCAATTTTTGTCTTATCGAGATAGGAGAAGAGTTGGGTATCCGGCCCCTGGTAACCTTCTGGATAGGCTTTCCCGAACCCGATGGTCCCATCGTATGGACGACCGAAGATCTCAATCAGGCGGTTCCGGTAGTCGATATCCTGGCTGAGCGCCTCTGCAATGAGAGCGTTGGTATCATCGGCAATGACGCGAAGCTTGTTCTCCGCCTGTGCCGCGAAGGCGAGAGTAGAAAGGGCATTCTCCCCGGCGACAACAGCACGTGAGTGGATCTGCTCGAAATGCGAGCGGCGGTCGCCGCCGGACGCGTTTTCGTAGAACTCCATGTTGAGATCAAAGACCAGAGCATCCGAATCAAAGCCAAGTGGGTTCACTCCGCCATTGGCCTCGTCCATTGCCATCTGGATCTCATGAAGGCCACCGGCGATTTCACCGATTTCAGCTTCGGCAGCGCCCCGCTCAAGACGGTCAAGATTCTCGGGATCTTCGATCGGCGAATCCGGATCAAGGTCCGCACTCTCTGGAAGGAGGGCGTTGGCCACGAGCCAATCGAAGTAGGCCCCCTGCCCCGCCCGGTGCGACCATTCGGAAACACCCCAGGCACGAGCCTTGTCAGCACTATCGGTGTAGCCCTGCCACTGTCCGTCCGGATCCTGAGTGTATGCAAGACGATAGGTGCCACGAACGATGTCACGTCCGGTGCGGGCTTTGCCTGCGGCCTGTTTGGCAAAGGTCTTCTCGTCAAGGAAATCAACCTCCAGAACATTTTGAAGGAGGGAGTAGAGCTCGGAGCGGGCCTGCCATTTGAACCCGGGGCTCTGCAACAAGGTATAGGTCATGCCCAAAGATGATGAGAAGTGGCCCCAGGCGTCGCCATGACCTTGCGGATAAAGCGCACGGGCGTCCGATTCGTTGATGAAGCCATCGGTATTCACGTCGTAGATGTTATAATTGACGTTGTAGGCAGCTTCTCCGAGTCCCTTGGCATAGTTCCAGAAAATGCGATTGTAGACCGGGTAACTCTTTAGGAAATCAGTTCCCCGGAGCAGTGCCAGCTCTTCATGCTGCAAGTCGGCTTCCATGTTTTGGAAGGCATGGGTGAACGAAGCTACGCTTGAGAGATCGCCGGCATCACTCACGGTGATCGTTGGATCTTGGGCATCGCTGTAAGCTTCCCGGGCAAGAAGTTCGTAGAGCGTTGAGAGTCGGGTAGCGGCAAGGAGTAAAGCCTGTTGAATCCCATCGCTGGCGTTGCCATTACTTGAGTTATCGATCGAGAGTTCACGCGCCCTTGCGAGGACCGTTTCGTAAAGCTCAATGAGGCCGGTGTTCTCGATGACATTTTTATCCGAATTCAAGGCCACTTTCCCGGCAAAGGGAGCTCCGGCAATCTGAATCTGACTACTGTAGGTAGCCGGGCTTTCGTTACTAAAGAAGTCATTGTAACGGGCTTCGTATGGATTGATGCGATCCAAGACGCGCTTTACCCAACCCGGCACGAGCTGCGGAATATATCGCTTGCTCCCATCCGCCTGCGCTTGCGGGGAATTGGCCGCACCGGCCCATTGGAAGGGAGCCACTCCAATCGGAGCGACAGTGCCCGGTTTCCAGGAGACCGCTGGGTTGGCGACCTCAAAGGGAATGAGATTCCAGCCTGTTTCCGTGCGGTGGCGATATCTCACCATCACCAGTTTATCAGCCAAGGTCACGTCAGGACGCCCCTCAAAAACGACAGTATGGAGACCCAGATGCTTGGCTTCCTCGGCAGTGACTCCGAGTGCCGTTAGTTCCGCAGGAGTCTTGGGTGATGCTGGTTCGGGAAGGTACTGTTGCCAATCAGCATCCGGACGGGCGGTCGAAAGCGAATCGATCTCAGCTTTCAAGGCTAGGTTCAAGGGGGCCGTGTCACGAATCCACCATTCGTAGTAGAGGTCTTCGGTATTGGCTCCAAATTCCCCGTTGTGCTGCAAGGTGATTCTCTCGCTGAAGGCATCCTGGGGTTCGATGACTTTGATGGCTCCGCGGTAGCGATCCGGAATGATTTCGATGATGTGCAGTGACACCGCCGCTCCGGCAAGTTCGGTTCGGTTGTTTTCGACAATCGTGATGTAGCGAACCTGATCGGTTGGAGCAGTCAGCAGTTCCGGATTGCAAACCAAGGCAGAGCCCACACCAAAGCTATCAAGGTGGGTAAAGTTGGATTCCTTCTGATTCTGGACAATCTCAATTTGTGCTTGGAGAGTCGAAATCTTACTATCCAGGTCAGCTTTGGTTATATCCGCTGCTATGGCTGCCGCAGCGTTCGCCGTAATTGCCTCTAGGGAAAATATGCTCAGTCCGTCTCCCCCAATGATACTGCTGGTATAAGATCCTGCGGCCAGAAGATTTCCAAATGATGACCATGAAATGATAAGTTCCTGTTGTTTTAGAACTGCAGCGTCCAACTCTGCCTGAGCCGTCGCAAGATCCGCTTCGAGTCCCAGTAGCTCGAGATTCAAACCGATCTCTTGGGTTAATATTGGAGACTCTTTAACACCGGCTAAAAACTCCCCGGTGATTTTGGGATTCCCAGCAGTCTCAGGATCTCGAACCATCGAAGGGTTCTGAGAGTTCTTGTAGATTGTTTCAACGGCACCTGCCCAAGGACCTTCCCCGATCGCCAACACCTTGGCGAGATCGGATGATGTCATGATATTTGGCTCCAGGATATTGAGCGGGTCGGGCCCTGACGTCAGATTCGGGTCACCACTGTCCTTGTCGTTGAGGTAACCGCGGAAGACCAGCTTCTGCGAGAGAGAGTTGAAATAGAACCTGCGCTGAAGAGACCCTGGAAGGTCCTTAAAGTACCAACGCTCCGCTACCACAAAGATTGAAGGCGAAGCAGGTGAAAAGCCGGCTTGACTCATCTCGGCAATCTTAAAGGGAGTCTCGATCCGATCGAGTGGACGGATGATACGAGCCGAATAACGGTCGAGATCGGCCTGGGTCGAGAAAACCATGTCCTTGGTGGCGTCATCATAAACCACTTCTGCAGCCGCCATCGCTACCAGTGCGGGGAGTCCATTGGCTCCGGGAGTCTCGGCAAAATATTCGCCTCCTTGATAAGTGAGCGTTTCGCCACGTTTCAGCTTGGGATAGTCGCTACGCCAGAAACTGGAATAGATCACCTTCCCGGGCTGCAAGCCATCGGCTTCACCTTTGAAAATATGATTTCCGCCATCGTCCACCGGCACCCATGGGACCGGATCGCCAATATTCGTTCCAGGTAGATAGAAATCGGGACGTCTCGGGTAGAAAAACTGTTGGAAGAAGGTACCGCCGCCCGAGACCACCCAGGCAGTGTTGTTGACGTCTTTCCAAAAAGTCGCCTGGGAAACGCCATTCGTAAGCATATTCCCGCCGCGGGATTCAGGTCTGGGAACATTGCCTATGACAATATTCAAAGGATACGGTGGGATCAGGAGATCCCCCGCAAAAACGGGAAAGGCAAACTGATAGTTGAAGTCGAAAGTTTCCTCAGGATCAAGGGTCAGGAATCGATCTTCCGGATTTGGGGCGGCCTCATAAGCAAGACCAGCGACCTCATCGACACCGAGGTAAGTGCTTCCAGGATCCGTTCGATCCGTGACGTCCGCCGGACGCGGGAAGGGAACACTTCCAGCCCGGGTCTCAAAAACCCGGTAGGCGGCCATGTCAGGTTCACCAGTTTTCAGGTTTTGCACCTGAACCAAAACCCACGGCTCCGAAGTGAACTCCACGCTCGAGGCGTTGATGTTCTCCTGGAGCGCAAAAGCTGCAGGTGGCGGATTGTTCGGGAGATCGGCGCCCAGGTTCTTCACCTTAAGAGCGGCCCGGCCCGAAGGAGCAATCAGACCATGCTCCTCATTCGGATTATAGCCCGCAACATCAGTTTCAGACTGATGGTAGAGCTGCAAATCGGCATAGCTGGCAAGGTCATAGACTTCTTGCACACGACCCGTTTGGTCCACCCCTTCCGATCCGATCCGGCTGGCGATGAAGATGGCTTTATCCTTATGTGGTCCGAATGAAGGATACACAACTGAGTCAATTCCCGCTGAAATGTAGGGCCACGCGACGTTGGGATTCAAGAGAGGGTCCGTCAGGAATGGATTCTCATAGTAAGCAATTTCGAGGCGACGGTCTGGCGCAGTGAAAAGCTGTCGGTCGTTGACCGGGAAGATTGGTCCCCAGAAACCAACTTCGGCATCTCGGATATAGAGATTGGCGTTGTAGTTGGAGACTTCATTCATGACATACCCGGTGCCGCCGAAGCCGGCATTATCCAAGGTACTGTCGAGACGGGTTGCCACCTCTTCGATGTCCAATCGGGCCCAGATTCCAGCGAGCAAAACCTCCGGGTCGTTGCTGGTCGATTCAATCCCAACCTTGATTGCGGTGTTTTGGTTTTCGAAGAGAAGATCGACTGGATCTGCTTCAAACCTGAATTCCAGCGAGGGAGCGACTCTTCGAAGAGGCAGGTCGGTGGAAGTCCGCAATTGCCGAACTTCTCCCGGAGTCAGGTAAGGATTATTGTTATTACGGTCTGTCAGCTTAAAGAGACGGAATTGATCAAGCTGAACCTTATTGGCAGGATCAATTCCTTTACCGAAACTGAGACTCTCCGCGCTGCCTGCTGTGCCAACTTCGATTGGCGTTGCGGCACTTAAGAGATGACCTTGTGCTCCTCCTTCCTGACGAACTCCATCGAGATAGAAGTCAAGAATAGTGACCGGGCTGTTGAAGAAACGGTCTTCGAAAAGATGCAGGGTTAAATGACGCCAACTCGTCCCGGAGCGTGACAAACCATGGGTCACAACCAGAGACTCATCGCCGAAGGTTGCACTGATTGTTTCCGCACGTGAGTCCAAGGTTACCTTGACACCGCTCTCGCCGGAACTGAAGACCGTGACCGGACGATTGTCGACTGCTGTCATCGATAAATCAGATCCGCTGCCCAAGGCGGGATCACTTATGACGAAGGAGCCGACACCAGAGATGGTCTGAATGGTGGCGCCCGGTTGAATAAATGGGCCGGATACATCCATCCCTACCTTGAGTTTCTCGGTGTTTGAACAGTTGACGGTCGTTGAACCTTCGGTTGTCGAGCAGCTAGAAAGTCCGTTACTTAAGGGAACCGTGAGCCCCTTGGCATTCAACCAAAAATCGATCACGTAGTGGTTGCCCGGATCAAATTCTGTCGGTGCCCCGACAGCTTGTTGAACCATCGCGACGGTCCCTTCGCTTGCAGGAGTTCCGTGGCCAAGGGTGAGACCGCGGCGACCGAGGACATATCGCGGATCATCCCGGAGGATGGAGACCAATTCCTCTGAACGCACGACACGAACCGCGAGGTTCTCCTCCTCAAGATTTCCATCAGCGATCTCATCGGGGGTTGGACGGAAGCTGTAAAGGAGCACACTACGACCCTGACCAGTTGTGGTGAAGGGAATACCATCGACAGCATCAACCACCGAAGCTCCGGTGGAGCTCTCCGAAAACGTCATCGCCTGAAACTTCCATTGATCAATCTGGTTGAGATCCAATTTTGTCGGGGGCTGGCGATTTCCTGTCGCGAAAAGGTGGCGGTAATGCGCCCCGTTGGCTGCAGCAGGATAGCCTCCAGCTGGATCGATTCCCTCCAGAAGGACCTGGGTTTGAAGACGGCCCGCCGCTAGAATCAAATTTACTCCGGTGGAATTGGCGGCCAAACTAATCTCGAAGGTTGTGGGATTGGTGACCGAAACCACAGTCGCGCCAAGAGGAATTCCCTGCCCACTGACCTCCATTCCGGATTCGAGCCCTGCAGTGTCACTGCACACAACTGAGGTCGAACCACTGCTAACATTGCAATTGGTAAGGTTGCGGGTGCGTTTGCGAAGTCCTTCCTCGGTTTCTTCAGGCGTAGGCAGTTGTGCATTTTCATCAGGGAATCCACTGACAACCTCGATGAGATAGCTCCGCCCTTCTTCCTGGTCCGGCCACGAGACTTCGTAGCTTCCCGGATGCACCGGAAAAAGACGTTTCCCAACGGTGTCCCAGAGGAGAGATTCAGAGTCTGGTGTTTTGTTGGTACTTCCGTCGGGAGGCCCAAGAATCGTTCGCGGATCACCCGGCCCGTCCAATGAGAGAACTCCCCCATCGCAAAGATTTGGAACCAGCTGCTGGTCGGCATTGACAGGATCGAAGCTCTGTCCCAAAGGAACGATTGCCCGGAATACCGTGGCACGATAATTCCAGTGGATCTCGGTTGGGTTCTCGGCATGCTCCACCGTGAAAACTCGAGCTAGCCGTGATGTTGCAGTTAGATCATTGGTAAATTCATCAGAAAGCCCACCCACAGAAATCCCGAGGGGAGCAAAATCGCCCCCTGGAGGGGTGTTGAAATCTGCGAGAGTAAAGCAGTTGTCTTGGGTGCGATAGAAAATACCGACCTCCACCTTGCGACCAGTGGATGAACCGGAATCGATCCAGACATCCTGATCAGGCCCGTTCGCCCAATAAACCCCACCCTGTCCCACGGCTGTATCCAAACCTGTTCGAGCTTCATTATAGACTCTTACGAAGGCCTGACCGTCGACAAATCCGCCGCCGACTCCTTCAAGCGCAGCATCAAAACGATAACGGACCTGGCCGGTCCACTCCCATTTGATTCGCATCGGCTCTTCAACCGTGAAAGGCGTGGTTGCCTGACGTTCCGCCGTTTCATCAAAATCATCATTCGAGGTGACCGGGGCCCCGTTTTTATCAAAAAGTGAATACCCTTGGGATCGAAAGCGGAAGCCTGCTCCGGGATTGGTCACGGAACTATCGATGGAAGCCGTGACCTGTTCCCCCAGCTCATACCATTGGCGCCCAACCTCGGGAGTGGGATTTCCAAATCCACCACCACCGGTTGCAGAGTCAATGATGACCGCAAATTCCAGTTTCCATCTCCAGACCACCGTCACATCTTTGGTCAGGGTCGTGGTGAAAAAGGTCTGGGTTCCCTGAACGACCTGCCCATCGAGGGCGTATCCATCGTTTACCAGACGATACCATGCGACATCATCAGAGTTGATGTCGTCGAGGTTTCCGACCGCAGGAAGTGGCGTGAAGTTGCGGCTAAGATAGATATATTCGGGGGCCTCAAAGCGCTGAACTGACTGGTATGGCCGCTTCAACGTCCCAATCGGTGGATTAAGACCCAGTGCTGGAGTGCCGACGTCGACGGCTACCGCGCTGTCCGGACGGGTGTATTTACTCTCGATGTCTACTACCACCGGGCGGGTAAAAGAAATCGCCACAGGAGCGGTGGGGTTGATTGCAGGAACCTTTATCTTATTAAAATGAGATATTCCGCCGGGAGTGGTTGGCCCGTCAATACCGACCGTCACATCCCGTGTGTTTTTTAAGCCGGTTGCTTTATTAATCTGAATTTGAATCGTGTTGCTTCCTTCGTGCAGGATGACCTGAAAGGATACTTTGGCAGCTGAATTCGAATATTCCTCCATGTTTTGGTATTCCAGAACAAAGATCCGGTCAGGAGCTGAACCACTGGTCGTGTATAGGATTTTACTGCCGCTTCCTTTTGCCAAGTCTGTCCAGAAGGCTGCGATAAAGTTGTTCGACCTTCCCGAGGATGGAATGGATTCAGCCCGGTAAGCGGTCGAACTTCCTCCAAAGACAAGCAGTCCGTTGGTGGAGGCAGAAAGAGATGTGTAGGACTTGTCATAAAAGTAAAATGGGAAGCCGATATTAACAGCCTGGCTGTTATCATCTCCGGCCAAGTTTGTGAGACTGACCACGCCATCATCACCTGCCGCCAGAGAAAGGCCACTTGGCGGAGTTGGTGAAACATAATTGTATCCGAAACTATCGGTGCCCCGAGCTGGCTCCTGACCATTTCCGATTAAGTTGATCAAAAAGGGACTTTCACTTCCATCTGGATCATTGTTCGGGATCGACAGGGTCGCGGTTTTCGGGCCGTTTGTTAGCGGAGCAAATTCAATCACGATTGGGGTCGATCCGCTCGAAGGAACACTGTCTGAAGGGGCCGTCACGAGTTTGAATTCGCCATTGGCAGGGCTCAAGGTGAGCCCACTCAGCCCACTCAGGTTAAGATCTCCTGAATTGGAAATAGTGAGTGTTTGTGTCGAGTCGGTCCCAACAACCAAAGAGCTAAAGTCGAAATCAGTTCCGGATAAGATGGCACCTCCGGGGCCGGAGATTCCAATTTCTGAAGCCTGCCCTTTACCCTTCAGTTTGATATCGAACGGGTTCTCATTGCTATCGCTGCTTGCGACCAAAATTGTCGCCAGACTCTCTCCCCTCAAAGTAGGATTGAAAACAACGCTAAAGGTCGAGGTCGCATTTGGCGCGAGCGAGGTTGCAGGCTGCGAATTAATGCTGAAGTCACCACCACCCGAAACACTGATACCGGTCAAATTCGCGTCTCCGATGTTCCGGATCGTGAATGTCTGGCTCAGGGTTCCACCAGTAACCGGCGTATCACCCAAATCAATTCTGGTTGACGAATTATCAGTGAGATTTGTCCCGGTTATGCTTCCCTCAAAAACCTCAATCTCCGGGACCTGCCCGACACCTGTCAAATTAATCTCAAAGGGGTCTTCATTGGCGTCGTTGCTGTTGACACTGATCGTTCCATCCCGCTGACCTGCTCCCGAGGGGTTAAAGGTAACAGTGAAGCTAGTAGTGGCATTCTGCGCTAGAGAGGTAGATGGTTGCGCGTTGATGGTATATTCACCTGCGCCTGTAACACTGATACCGGTCAGAGCAGTAGCCGAGGTATTTCTAATCGTGAAAAGCTGAGTGGCTGTCCCACCCGCGACCGGAGTGCTTCCCATGTTGGTACGGGTCGCTGAGTTATCAGTCAGATTTGTTCCGGTGGTAGTGCCTCGAAACACCTCAATTTCCTGTGCCCCCAAATTTTGGAGGGAAAGAAGAGCAAGAGTTAGAAGGAACCAGCGCATAAGAAATTGAGGTTTCATTGCTATAGAATATTTAAAGTGCAGGGTGAAAAGTGTTGGTGTGAACCGAAATGATTATTGGGCACCCTCCAGAGTGCTGACAGGGCTGATACGTTGAAAGCGAACACGCCCGGTGACCCGGAGATTTGCTTGAATGAGTCCGGAAACAGTCTCGGTGAAGGAACCTTCAAGACGATCTGCAAAGGGCTGTTCTGCATCAAAGGCAATGCTCATTTGACGGCGGATGTTGCGTCCTCTGGTCTGTTCCCGGTGGAAGGCATGACGGAAGGGGTTGCTCCGGTGAAATGGATCCAAAGTGAAGTCAGCACTTAAGGTCTGTCCTGGACCTACGTTTCCTCCCATCGGCCATGAAAAAGTGTAGGTCTCGGCAAGGGTTGGCGGGCGACCGCTCCGACCAAGAAGAAAGTCAGCAAGATCTGCCTCGGTCAGACCCGGGTAAGTGTCATCATTCAAAAGTGCGTCCTGGCTCGCAGCATCGAGTTTACGGGGCAAATCATAAGCGACCGCCTCCACCCGAATTCCAACTCGTTTTCCGTTACGCTCCTTGATGCCCTCGAAAAACGGGATGCGTTCCGGGTCTACGACCAAAACAGGCACTGGTGCGACTGATTCGTCGGCAGTGCGGGTCTGCATGATCGTGACATTGGACAGAAGCGCAGCGCCCGTACTGGAAGAATGGACAATGATGCGGATCGGAGCTGTTCCTGCGGTCCGGCGAATCGGGGCCCCGTCTTCAACGATGCTGGATACGCCATCGACAATGACTTCACCAATCCAGAGACCTTGATTTGGCGCTGCGGATGGAAGGTCACCTTGCGCGACAAACAGATTCGTTTTTACGGCTGATATCGGTAGCCAGAAAGAAGCACTCTTTGGGCCTGTGTCGAGACGGTAGAGGTTCGTCCTTTTAACTGCTCCGGTCACCCAGTTCCGTTTCGCCGCCAAAGTCAGAGTTGCACTGGAACTGGAGGAAATATCCTCATTGAGAGCCGAAGTTCCTCCAGCTCCGACATTGGAATCAATAATGTTTCCAAAATCATAGCCGATCCGATCCGTTGCAACGGTGACCGCACGAAATGCCAGCCCGCCTCCGGAGATCGCGATCAAATCCAATGAGGGCATGGCTGAATCTGCTCCAAGATTTGTGAAGATGATCTCTTCAAGATCGCGTTTTTCTGCGCTGACTCCCTGATCGATATCTACCGCATCACTGGGGCCGCTGAAGTTGAGAACGCCCCTGCTGGCAAGATCAAAATCAACCGAAACCGGCCCTTGATAACGTGAAATCCCGGAGCTGAACACCCAATAGGCCTGTCCGGAAACCATGCTTTGACCGGGGGTCGCACGCCTCCAATTTCCCGTCGACGCATCCAGCGTGAAAATTTTTGAAACAGGGTGAGTGGCACCAGATGGTCCGAAGAACTCGTCGAAGGTTGGCGTTCCCCCCAAACCGAAACCTACAAGATTATACCGATCCGGAGTCCAGGTATGGCGGAAAAATTTAGCCCGTCCGGTAAGGCGAATGGTCGCAGAACCCGAGCTCTTGATAAGGTAGGGTTGATTCCCGGAAATGCTGAGGAGATTGTTCTGACCTGCGACATCCACTCGTTTCCACTGAAGCCACTCCTCTTGGTTGAAATTTCCAGCCCGTCCAGGCTCGCCGCTGAAGGTTTCCGCGGTTCCCACCAGAGGTCTCGGAGTCGCGATCTCGAGAACAACCGGATTTGCAAAGACATCCTGGGGCGCTTTCGCCAGACCTACCCTCCTATCACTTGCAGCCAGCACTTGTGGACCTGTTTCACTCTGAACCGTTTCTCCGGAAACATACCGGGGCTCCACCTCCAGCCACACCGCATTCCAGCCTTCTTCCAGCACGATCGCCTGTGGGGCCTCCTGCGCGGCAAGTGATTGCCCGGCTAAAACGGCTCCTATCACGGATGACGCGACGCGACGCATCAGGATAGTATTGAATAGATTCATCATTTTAAGAGTAAGGTTTTTGCGAATTGCGATTATCGGAAAGTCACGTGAATACGGACAAAGCGCTTTGGCGCTGAGCTGGAATCTAGAGAAGCAGCGACTTGTTCGATACCATCAGCCGCAGATAGAATGGTCTCAGTAAAACCGGTTGACCTCCAATCAATCAGATCTGTCGACCAATCGGCCTGGTAGATGAGATCAGACGCTGCAGTCACCCGGGGATAAACGAGGGTTACCTGACCTCCGGTCACTTGCACCGTAGGAACACCGGATTGAGAGGTCGCAAGCGGGTCAAGACCAAAGGCATACTTAAGAAGATTGGGCACCCCATCTCCACTGGGATCCGCATCCGGACCAGCGATCGCGGGGTTATTGGCATTAGCCCCGAAATTCAATTGCTGCCAGGTAACAAACGGAGAACTCCCTCCGATGGTGAACGTTTTAATATTTCCGATCGATGTCCCTCCCCCATTCTCCGCAATCACTCGATAGAAGTATGTTCCATTTACTAAACCAGTGACCTCTAGGGAAACGGTAGTCGGGTCGCTTTCTGCTGCGACCGGCTCTTCCATCGTCAAGAATTGAGTGGTCGAGGAGATCCTACGGACACGTGAGTTTCCACCTTCGCCAATAAAGAGATCGCCGCTAACATTCGTGGCCAAGGATAGCGGTTGCACAATCCCCGCAACTGCACTGTCACCGTCATTCCCAACCGTTGAGCCATTGCCAGCGAAAGTTGTCACGACCGCATTTGGGAAGATCACTTTGCGGATTCGGTTGTTTCCGGTGTCTGCTACAAAGAGTGAACCAGCCGCACTCAGTAAAAGACCCGTCGGGCTTGCAAAACGCGCGCCGCCTCCAACGCCATCGGCATAACCACTCGCCCCGCCAGCCAAGGTTGTGATTCCGCCACTAGGATCAATCGCAAGGATAGTGCTGCGACCAGCTTCAGTTAGATAGACTGTGCCGGTTGGGGTCACGGCTAAAGAAGTAGGTTCATTTAGACTCCCTCCGGGGCCGCTTCCAGCCAGAGTCCGGACTCTCTGGTCAGTGTCAATTACTCTCACCCGGTGGTTTAAACGATCAGCTACGTAGAGTTCCCCGTTCGAACTTATCGCCAGTCCGGAAGGTTCTTGAAAACGAGCCGCTGATCCAACTCCATCGGTAAAGCCAGGCTCCGTAAATCCTACGTAGGTACTCACTTCACCATTCGGAAGAATCATGCGAATTCGGTGATTCAGGGAATCCGCAACCAAGAGATTTCCGGCAGCATTGATAACAAGGCCGACCGGTTCGTTGAAACGGGCGACCTCGCTGGTGCCGTCACTAAAGCCCGCAGATCCCGGCATTCCGGCAAAGACTGTGGCCACTCCTGACGGATTGACTTTTCGAATACAGTGATTGCGGGTGTCGGCCAGATAGGTGTTTCCGGCGGTGTCCAAAGCGATTCCGCTAAGCTGGTCAAAGCGCGCCGTATTGCCGGTTCCTGAAGCGTATCCCGATCGCGATCCGGCCAAGGTCAACACATCAAATCCATTCAGGTCCGGATCAGTTGAGAATTCGAAGGTTACCGACGTCGTGCTCCCTTTCGGATCAACTTCAGCAAGAAACGTCGGATCAGGATCGAGCATAGCGGGTAAAGTAGTCACGGCAGGTGGATCAAGAACGACTCCCGTGACCGGCACACGGAAGACAGGTAGCTTTGGATCGTCAGTCGTGATGACGAGGTCTCCCGTCGGAGTCGATCCCTCGCTTGCCGTCAAGGTCACTTCTAACAAACTTTCCGAACCAGGGGCGAGCGGACCGGAGTCATACGTCACCGCGAATCCGGTCGGCACCGTGACCGAAATAATTGAAAGTGGCCACTGTCCCACGTTTGCCATCGTGAAAGTTCGGGTCACTGAGATGCCCTTGGGTGTCGTTCCCAAATCGGTGCCTCCTCCGGAGAGAAGAGGCGAGGAACTGGTTGCTCCGTCATAGACTGCCAGTTGTTGATTGGTCTTTGTCGTCAAACTGACAATATCTCCATTGATTGATCCGATCGCGTTGGTCCCGACAGCCCGAAAGTAGTATGTTGTCCCGGCAAGCAGGCCTGTGATTTCAGCCTCCACAGACTGGGTCGTGTCACCCAGAATCTCGCCAGAAACCGGAATCGTCGGGAGTGGAATACGCGATATGTTCCGGAGGTCGTGATTTCCCGTTTCCGTCACCATCAAGGTTCCCGGACTCACGGCAACGATACCTGTGGGTGAATTGAATGCTGCCACGGTCGCCGGATGGAGCGAACCTGCGGGAGAATCGATTCTCCCTGATGCACCGGATCCTGCTAGCGTGCTCGTTTCCCCGTTCAAAGCAATTTCACGAATACGATGGTTGCCCGTGTCTGTCAGATAGAGAACGTCATCTAATGTTGTGATTCCACTCGGCGAGGAGAATTGGGCACTCTGCCCCGGACCATCAAGAAAGCCTGCCGCACCGGTTCCAGAGAGAATCGAAAGCACTCCGCTCTGAGTGACTTTTCTCACCGCATGGTTGCCGCTGTCTGCTACATAGAGATTGCCGGAGGAATGAACCACGACAGCCATTGGCAAATTTAATCGACCAATTCCCCGCTCGCCGTCGATAAATCCAGCTGAGCCGGTCCCTGCCAAGGTAGTCACTGTATTGTCCACCAGATCGATCTTACGAATGCAATGATTGCCGGAATCGGCGACATAGAGATTTTCATCGGCATCGATCGCCAGTCCACGAGGGAAGAGAAAACTGGCAGCCTCGCCCACTGCATCGAGATAGCCGGCAGTCGAGGATCCCGCGATCGTCGAGACCACTCCGGTTGCAATATTGATCTTACGGATCCGGTGATTGTGTTCGTCCGCAAGATAGAGGTTGCCACTGCCATCAGCGACCAAACCCGAGGGATGATCGAACTTGGCCAGAGCTGGACTTCCATCATCAAAACCTACCGTCGAACCTGCCAAAGAGGTCACCGCCCCATTGGCGGCGACTTTACGAATGCGATGATTCAATCGGTCGGCGATGAAAACCATACTTCCGGAGACAGCAACTCCTTCGGGTGTATCGAAACGGGAAATTGCCGGGTTGTTGGAATTAGAAAAACCAGCCACACCCTCCCCGGCTTGTGTTGCAACCTGCCACGGATCGGAAAGATCCGAACGAGTGGAATATTCAAACATCACGCTCGTCGCGCTCCCTTCGGGATTAATTGTTCCGGCTACCCGAGCCGATGTCCGTGTTTCCCCATCTGGCGAGCCCGTCACCACTTCGGTCGTAGGAAAGGTGAAGCTCAAGATCTCACCGAAGGTCGTTCCACGGGCATTCGTGCTCACCGCACGATAGAAAATCGTTTCTCCTGCGGTCGCAGGTTGCGGAATCGCAATAGTCATCATCAAGTCGGTGGCCCCAACGAGTCCATAAGTATCCGGTGTGACTAAAACGAGCTGGGAGGACGTCAGCGCAACGTTGTTGGCAAATTCAAATTCGATCCGCGTGCTACTTCCGTTCGGGTTGAACTGAACATTGAGCTGGGCACTTGCCGCGACAATGTCAGTGGGTGCAAGAGTCGAAACAGTCGGGCGATCGAAGAGATAAATCCGCTGACCACTCGGCTGAACGTTGGGTATCACCGCCGCCGTTGTCGTCCAGCGGGTGTAATAAATAGTATCAGGATTTAATCCCAGTAAACCGGCGTCGATGACTGCGCTGATCGGTGTCAGTCCGGTAACAGGATCTGCCGCACCAAGTACGACATCCACCTCAAGAGGCTTGACGAAGACACGGCGCAGAAACTGGTTACGTGTATCCGAAACCGCAAGAGTGCCCACTAGGTTCACCCTGTCTACCGCAAGACCCACGGGACAATCAAGGGTGGCGACGTCTGCCCGTCCGTCAAGTTCTCCCACGCTTCCAAATCCGAGGCCTGCAACAGTACTGACGATGCCCGCTGGAGAAATCATCCGAACAGCGTTATTGAACTCATCTGCTACGAAAAGGTTGCCGTCAGCATCAAACGAGACCGCAGCCGGAGTGTTGAAAGTCGCACTTCCCGTAGGTCCCGCCACTGGATCGTTGGTGAATCCGACTTCACCAGTTCCAGCAAAGGTAGTCACCATCCCGGTCAAGCCCGGTTGATCCATCGTGATTTCCCGGATCCGATGATTGTTTCGATCAGCGACATAGAGCTTCGTCCGGTCATTATTAAAAGTCAGCCCGTAGGGTGAGTTGAAGGTTGCTGTCAACCTCTCACCATCCGTAAAGCGCAACAACTGAAGATCTGATTCAGTACCAACCGCGGCAGTATCAAGCTCGAAAGTTGTCGAATTCACGATCGCAGAAACCTGCGCGCCTGCAGGGATCGTAGGTCCGGAGATGAACTGACCAATTTCCAGATCGCTGGTCGAAGAACATACAACTGTCGTTGTCCCATTGGTAATACAGCTGGTAAGAAAGGGACTTCCTGAGCCCGCGAAAGTTGTTACCGAAGAGCCGTCCGTCGTCATACGCCTGATCACGAAGTTCGAGGAATCAGCCACAAAGAGATGGCCCGATGAATCGACCGAAAGCCCATGCGGACTGTTAAAACGGGCGGAACTTCCTGAACCATTGACCAGTCCTGCAACTCCATCACCTGCCAGCGTCGTCACCGTCCAGCTTTGACCGGGCACCGCAGGACGGGTGAGTTTCCGAATACTGTGATTGAAAGTGTCCGCCACATAAACTTGATCGTCAGGACCCACCGTGAGACCAGCCGGAAATGCGAATTGAGCGGTGGAGCCCGGACCATCTGTAAATCCAAAGCCAAATAGCCCGCTTCCACTTCCCGCAATCGTACGGACTTCGCCGCCTGGAGTAATCAACCGGATCCGATGGTTTCCGGTGTCCGCAATGAAGAAATTTCCGAAACTGTCCTGCGCAACACCAGTTGGACTATTGAATCGAGCGGAAAGCCGAGGTCCGTCGACTAAATCCTCCGAATCAGCTAGCCCGGCCATCGTGCTGACCGTAGCCCTGAACTCCGGATCGGATGAAATTTGAAAGCGGACGGTTTCCCCCGGTCCGGCAGCAGCCGTCGGTAGCTTGCCATAGAGCGTAAAGCCATCATCCCCAAAATCGGCCCCTGGGATTTCGTAGGCACCAAGGTCAACCGCACCAGCCAGAACACGCTCAAAGCCTCGCTGATCGTAAACCAGAGTTGTTGAATCGCCGGCATTCACAGCCGGACTTCCCTCCCGGAGAGCCATCGTTTCAGTCGGGCCACCGTAATTTGAGAGCGGATAAAGTTGAGGATCGAGAGGCGATGCTGGCGTTCCAGTCAGAGGTCCCGCCGGGAATAGCCCGGAAACACTGTGATTACTTCCGATCAAGTTTGGCTCGATCAGAGTAAAGTTAAAGGCCGGCAAAGGTGAACCATTGAAGCCAATATCTGTTTCCGTTCCGCCGGGTGCAGTTAAGTTACCGGCGACGATAGAATTCAAAACCGACGTTCTGCTGCCATCGAAAACACAAATTCCGCCACCAAACGGCGCGGAATTTTCTACCAGGGTGGCTTGAGTGACCGTCAGAGTTTTGAGATTGTAGACCGCTCCTCCTGCTAGGTTGGAGGTATTCGCTACCAAGGTGCTTTGGGCCAGAGTCAGGGCTCCGTCATTAAAGATCGCTCCTCCCGGGCCAGCCGTTGCAGAGTTGTTCGAAAATGTGCTATTCGTGATGGTCAGGATTCGCGTGAGACTTCCCAGATTGTATATCGCTCCGCCGGAAGTTGCTGAATTGTCCACAAGAGAACAGTCGGTGAGATTCAGCGTCCCATCGTTGTAGATTGCTCCTCCACTGCCATTCAACACAGGGCTGCCACCATTGCCACCCGTGAGGACAAGTCCGTGCAAATCAAGATTCCCCGTGGCCGTAATTTGGAACAATCGTGTCGCGTCTCCACCATTGATGGTGATTTCCCCTACAAGATCTTCGGCATCAATCGTTACTTGCTTGTCGACAACGACCTCATTCAACAAAATCAAATCTGGAGGAGGCGCAGCGAACACAGTGGGATCAAATAAGATCGTGTCTCCTGCACTCGCATCACGAAGGGCCTCGCGTAGTGAAACCTCTGCACCAGCGGGCGAATTCGCCTGATCTGCCGTTGTATTCACGGTGATATTGGCGGCTTGGCCTGCTCCGAATGAAAATCCAATCAGAACAGCGAAGGATGTTGGACGGAGGGAGTGATTCAAAAAAGCGACAAGAGATTTCATGAAGGGAAATTGGGAAAAATGCCCTCTCGCTCTCTCATATTGAGGTGCGGCCTGGGTGGAAAGGAATGAAGTTTTCATGCTTACACTTGATGGAACGGTACAGATAAGAACTGTCAGAAAACCTTTGGATCACGAAGATGTTTTTGCCGCATAGTCACACCGAAATACCTTATTCACAGCCCCTGAAGTCTCACGCCGCCCTAAAGTATGAGTGCAATTCCTTCCCAAAGGACATTGTTGAGAATTTCATTTTTTTTTTAAAACCCACCAAAAAAAATCAGGGTAACTTAAATAATAACACGAACGGACCATCTCGGAGAACGCGCTACAAATCACCTCTGGGAAGCGCCGACCAGTAGGTTTTCCTATGAGTGTCGCAGATTTCCTTAGGTATTCCGCAGAACGAACTTTTTGTAATTGGACGATGCCCTTTCATGGTGGTTGAAGGAATCCACGAGCAGTTCTTTGTTTGAAGGCCTGAACGGACGAGCCTTCCTAAGTGACCTGTGTTCAATGAGGCAAAGAAAAAGTCTGCCGTTTCCGCCATCTCACTCATTTTTTTAGATTATTACAAACTCCTTCATGAGGACTTAAAGAGTTCGATGAAATCACACTCTTTACGGAAAGCCTTCCCCTGCGCCGACATTCGATAAGGCGTCGTGAGAGATTTTTGCACCGAAGGATCAGACATTAGATGTTTTGCGCCCGCGGTTCCTTTTCTTCTTTGGGGCACGGTAGGCGGTTTTTCTTGCCCTAAAGCTAGAGAAATCAAGGAGGCTCAGTCCATTTTGAATGGTTGATGCCAGTCAGGATTACCTGTTGCTAGATTCGGCCTTAGATCGAAATAGGGTCGTATAACAAGAGTGATAACCGAACGGTCGGGTGCTTCGTCCAGCTTTCGATCAAAATCCAGCCCTTGTTTGTAGGGAACAAGGCGGTCCTTGGTTCCATGAACCGTAAGAACCGGGGCGTCATCTTTCGAGACGTGGTAAAGTGCAGACGCCAATTTGGCCTTTTGCGGAAGTTCGGAAACGATCCCTCCGAGCAATTTCCCTTCCGGTGAATTCCGGTCATTATGGTTCATCGAACTCCCCTGTGAATTCATCTTCGGAAAATCGGTTGGTCCGAAAAAATTTATGACCGCTTTGATTCCCGTCGATTGTTCCTCGTGAGGACCCAACTCACCGTCCAAGGCTTCGTCATTCTCCGTAGTCCCCAGGAGCGCCACCAGATGACCACCGGCTGAAGCGCCCCAAACAACAATTCGATCCGGGTCGAGATTGTATTTCCCGGCATGCGCGCGAACCCACCTCAGTGAGGCTTTGCAATCATGAATCTGAGCCGGCCACTTTGCTTCCCGGGTTAAGCGATAGTTGATCGAAACAACCGCGCAGGGCCCCAACTGAAAGGCACGCCATGCCAATCCGGGGTTCTTCTTGCTTCCCTGTAACCAGGCCCCGCCATGAATCCACAGAAGCACTGGCAGCGGTTTCTCCGCCTTCTCTTTGGGAAGATAGAAATCCAACATCTGTCATGAATTCCCCTCACCAACATAGTCAATATTTTCGATTTTTGTGAATCGAGCCTGGGCCAAGGCCGAGGCCGAGAAAGCAAATGTCAGAGCCAGAAGCCAATTAAACGTGGACTTCAACATCTCAAATATTGTCGAAAAAACAAATCAATGAGTGGGGATGGCGGATCCGATTTTTCGATGAGAGTTTGATCATGTCGGGTTGACAGGCTGCGAGGTCGAATTGATCGATGATTTTTTGATGCCGATCGCCGACAGCTCCGGTGAGATCACGACCAAGGACCTCCTCATCCCGGGACTGGTGATCGCTGCCTTTGCCCCTTTGATCGTCTTTTGGCTGCAAATTGTAGCCTGACATGGAGGCAAGCCGCAACATTTGCCCGCCTATCATGAAATGCGGCAATCCGGCAGGGCCTTCTGGATTTCACGGCGACCCTTGTCGGTTATGCGTAAACACTGGATTGATGGACCTCCGGCAAAGCCGGGGGTTCTCCGTTAATAGATTCACCCACACTGGCATCTTGTTTGGCCCTATTTGGAAGATGAGAACACAAGTAAGCACCATGGCAGGGAATTCAGCAAATCGGCCGGCGAGCTACGGTAGCAGGATATAGCTCGCCCCCATCATGGACTCATATCGAACGTCAATCGCAAGAACCCGATCGTCGAATCCCAACTCCCTGTCACGGTGCGCATGTTGGCGGGGTCGAGGTCCGAGATCGTCACCCCTTCGGTTTCCCACGCCTGCAAGTCCGTGCTGGCCTCCGCCCCGTAGGTGACTCCCGGAGCGTTAGCGTAGAAGGTCATGCTCATGGCACTTGGCCCGATCATTGGCTGCGGCATCCCACCCAGTGCACTGCTCGGGTCGAGGTTCAAGGCGTAGGCGGTGAGGAGGGTCACCCCGTCGCCGTTGAAATCCTGGTGCAAGTCGGAGTCGTAGGAGAGTCCGTGGGTCAGGAGCCAGATCGTTGCAGGATATACCGACTGGTCGATTTCGACCGCAGGATACCCCTCCCAAGTTGGTGAGGCGAAGCCGGAGTTTTCGGCAAGGTAATAGATAGAGAATTCTGGTGCGGCACTGTCGAACACATTGGATTCCAGCACTGGAGTGTCACCCAAAAAGAAAACATCTCTCAATTCAGAGCAGTGCCCGAACGCGGCATAACCGATGCTGGTAACGCTGGAGGGGAGCATGACCCGGGTCAAAATACTGCAGTCCCGGAACGCCTCCCGGCCGATATTAGCGATCCCCTCGGAAATGGTGAGGCTCGTCAATCTACTGCAGCGCTCGAAAGCGCCCTTACCAATCGTACTGACGCTAGAAGGGATAATAACACGGGGCAGATTGCCGCAGCTGCGGAACGCACCCTCACCGATGCTCGTGACACCTTGAGAGATGGTGAGATTGATCAACCTGAGGCAATTGCTGAACGCCCTGTCGCCAATTTTGATGACGCTGGAGGGGATGGTGGTGCTGCTCAGCCTCTCGCAGGATGCAAACGCTGTTTCGCCAATGCTGGTGATGCCTTCCGGAAGGGTGACGCGACTCAACCCCTCGCAGTTGAGGAACGCTGATTTCCCAATGCCCTTAAGGCTGGATGGGAAGATCAGGCTTGTCAACTCGTCGCAGTTCCAAAAGGCATAGTCGCCAGGGCGTTTGTTTCGCTAGGGCTTGAAAGCCCATGGCTAGGGGGTTTTTCC
>CALFSW010000221.1 GCA_937916505.1 uncultured Verrucomicrobiales bacterium
CCAGATTCGCCAGGGTGATTGGAAGTATCTCGATCACAAAGGATCGGGCGGAAATGGTTACGAGAAAGGAATTCTTCAGAAGTATGCGCTCAAGGAGAATGAACCCGAGGCACCCGGACAGCTCTACAATTTGAAGAGCGATCCCGGAGAAACAATAAATCTCTATTTCAAAGAAGAGGGCAAACGCAATGAGATGCAGGCTTTGTTGAAGACGCTTAAGGAAAGCGGGCGCAGTGCTCCCAAGGAGAGAAAGCCGTTGGGAATCGAAAACATTCCGCGTGTGAAGTAGCGTGAGTCATTTCTTTTTGAAGGGGTTTTCGTACCAAAAGACTCCGAGTTGATCCCGCTCTTCACAGCAATAGACATCGAGATCCCCGTCGCCATCGACATCGCAGGGAATGACCTGATCATATTTCACGCCGGGTTCTCCGGCAATTTCATGGTTCTGCCATTCCTTGTCAAAAGGGGAGTCTTTCCAGGAGAGCCACTGCATTCCCGAAAGCGTTCCGGTTGCGCCTTCACAGCTGAAGACGATGTCATTTTTCCCATCAAGATCGACGTCGAAAATGACGGCGCTTTTTCCTCCGCCCACTCCCTTGGGCAGAGGGATGACGTGTTCGCTCCAGCCACTTTTTAGAGAGCGATACCAGATGACGGAGGTCTTATCGATTGCAATGATGTCGTTTGTGCCATCTTGATCGAGATCACCGGTTGAGATGAATTTGATTTCGCGATCATGGCCGCCAACGTTGTGTCGCTTCCACTTCCCGGAATCTTCGACGCCCTTGGTTCCCGGGTATTCGAGCCAGTAAATCCCACGCTTGGAACCTTTTCGGTCGCTGACGAGAATGTCTTTTATTCCGTTTTGGTTCATGTCGACACTGATGAGAGACATGATCCATCCGGCTTCCTGAAGTTTGTGATATTTCCAATCGGTCACGCTCCGGGCATCTTTTGGGAGTTCCAGCCAGCCAACGCTTCCGTTTTTTCCCTTTGAGCTGACAACGAGATCGACTCCGTTCCTACCATCGATTTGGAACGGAAGGGCATACATCCAGGCCTGTTTTTTTGCAGTGGCCGGGATCAAAACTGTCGTCCATGCGGAGTCGGTCAGGAAAGATTTTGGTTCCTTTGGAGCCCAGTGAACGAACATGCTTTTTGTCCCTCCTTCGCACGAGCTGATGACATCGATGGCGCCATCAGCATCGAGGTCCGCCCAAACGGCGTCTTCTGCCGAGCGCACCTTGCCAACGGTCACTGCGGGCCATTTTTGTTTTGCGTTGGCAACTCCCGGGTGGAGGTAGGCCCGGACGATTCCGCCCTCCTCCCATCCGGTGGCAATATCCATCAGACCATCCCCGTTGGCATCGGCGAGGCGTACGCCGTCAGCTCCTTTGGAACTGGAATCAATGGTGTGCTGTAGCCACGGCTGTCCAGCGTGTATCCACAACGATGACGAGAGGATCAGGAGGAGCGTTTTCATTCGGGGTGGGATTTTATAATGCCTACTCTGTTTTCAGAAGAGGTTTGGCTTCCTTGACCCATCCGGCAGGGCGTTGGCCCTTCCCGCTATCCTTGCCATCGCCGAGATCTTCTCTGGCATCATTGGCCGATACCATGAGGCGCTTGACAATGTCGGGGTGTGCTGTGGCGAGGTTCGTTTTTTCGCCAAGATCAGTGCTCACATCAAAGAGTTGCAGAGGGCTGTCTTTCTCCTTGCCACTCCACCCGGTGAGTTTCTCGGCTTGTGGGAGAACGAGCTTCCACTTTCCGCTGCGGACGGCCTGGAGCTGGGTGGTGTGGTAGTAGAAGAAGGCTTGATGAGGCGATTTTGCGCCGGGCTTCCCGAAGAGGAGATCCCGAATGTCGTGGCCATCGATTTTACGTTCTTTGGAGAGCTGGCCTTCGGCGAGGGCGGCGAAGGTGGGGAGCAGGTCGAGCGTCGATACGACTTCACGGCAGGTTTTTCCGGCAGGTATTTTTCCCGGCCAACGCATCACACAAGGGACCCGCATTCCTCCCTCATGAGTGGTTCCTTTGGAGCCCTTGAGAGGTTTGTTGGTTCCGCCGTTATTTCCATTGGAGCCATTGTCAGAGGTGAAAATGACGAGGGTGTTTTCGTCAACTCCATTATCCTTGAGCGCTTTTAGGATTGCTCCTGTTGAGGCATCCACTTCTTCGATCCAGTCACCGTATTTGCCGTTCTTCGATTTTCCAGCAAAGGCCTTTCCGGGAAAGAGGGGGAGATGGACCGAGGTGTGCGGGAGGTAGAGGAAAAAGGGCTTCTTTGAGTTCTGCTCAATGAAGGAAACGGCTTCTTCGGTGTAGCGGCGGGTGATGGGTTCCTGTTTGATGGGAGCTTCGATTACCACCTCATCCCGAAGAAGGGGAAGGGGAATGTGTTTTCGCCCCATGTCGTTGGAGTAGGGGATTCCAAAGTAGGAATCAAATCCCTGCTTGGTGGGGAGAAAGTCAGGCTGGTCGCCGAGGTGCCACTTCCCGATGCAGGCGGTGGTGTAGTCCTGCTTTTTCAGGATTTCAGCGATGGTGGTTTCATCAGGATTGAGGCCTTTTCTGGCGGAAGGGAAGAGAACCCACTTGTCGTTTTGGTCAACGTGCATGTTGAGGCGTCTTGGATAGCAACCCGTCAAAAGGCTGGCCCGGGAAGGGGTGCAGACTCCGCTGGTGACATAGAAATCGGTGAAGCGCATGCCCTCACGTGCCATTTGGTCAATGACGGGAGTTCGGTTTTTGGTGGAGGCGAAACAACCGATGTCGCCGTAGCCCATATCGTCCATGTAGATGAGGACAATGTTGGGCCGCCCGGCCTGGGCGGAGAGGAGCGTGAGAAGGAAGGTAAGTGCGATGCGTTTCATGACTTTCTGATGAGTTGTTTGATGGCGCCGGTTTGGGCGATTTTTTTGCGCGCTGTTTCGAGGTCGAAGTCTCCGTAGTGCTCGACGAGGTTTCCGTGGGCGTTGAGGAGAGTGGTATACCAGTTGCCGATGGTCTTGTGGCCTTCGGTGGCATGGTAGGGAAGGCGGATATAGCGTCCTGCCATGTCGAGACTGGACTTGTCACCGGAGAGGACGATGAAGGGGGCTTCAGTTCCGTGGCTGTGATGGCCTTCGCCGTTTTCGGGAAAATACATGATGACGGAGTTGTCGAACATGGTGCCATTTCCCTCGGGTGTGGCTTTTAGTTTTTTCACGATGGTAGCGACTTGTTCCATGTGCCCGAGGCGGATTTTTTCGCGAATTTCATCGGCGGGAATGCCGCTGTATCCGCCGTTGTGACCGAGTTCGTGGATGGAAATATGATCGCCTTCGTTTCCCGGGATGCCCTTGATGGGAGTTGAAAGTTCATCGATGGTGTAGGTGACAACGTTGGTCAATCCTGTGATGAGAGCTGCGACGAGAATGTCGGTCATGGCACTTTGCTTTTCGGGAGTGCTGGCATTGGGGCCGCCACCGGCATGGACGGGGGCTAGTTTGGGAAGATGTTTAGCGATGGATCCGGACATCTTCTCCAATTTTTTGTTACGAGCACGGATCGACTCAATGGAGTCAATGTGGTTACTGAGTTTTTGCTTCTCGTAACCCCGTAGGACGTCGGCTTTGAGGGATTCCTCGCCTTCAAGGAATTCAAGCATGGCGTTGTCCGAATTGACGGCATCGGGATTGATGACGGATTTGAAGAGCTCGTTGTAAGCTGTCTGAGGGTCGGCGTAACAATAGTTCCGCTGATGGGGGGAGGGGGCGGAGTAGCCGGAGACGATGCCAGTACGAAATGAACTGTAGTTTCCGGTTAGCGAGAGTTCGACGTGCCCAAAGGGAGAGGGGAAGAGCTTGGCGATCTCAAAGTCGATGGTGGCGCGTTTGATTCCGCTGAGTGAATTGCGGCCGGACTTGTAAGCTCCCATGACGGATGAGTAAGACCAGTGGCCGTTTTCACTCATCTTGCAGGAGAGGCCCTGGAGGATGGAGAGGTTGGCCTTGTGACTGGCAATCGGTCGCATCCACGCTGGAAGCTCGTGTTTGGCGAGATCAATTTCGAGTGGCTGCTTTTTGGCATCAAGTGCCTTTTCCTGATCCGTGAAGGTGGGTAAGGCGATTTCGCTGGGTCGGATGCCGTTTGACTTCCGGATAAAGATGAATCGCTTCGGGGGTGTGCTGCCCAGAGGAGCCCCAAACGAAGAAGGGAGAGCGAGAGCCCCGGCGCCGAGGGCCGATTGCTTGAGGAAATTGCGTCTGCTGGTCATGGTTTTATTCAGGCTGCCTGGCTTTGCGGTAAATGAAGGCATCGGAAGTGAGAAGGGAGAGGATGACGGCATTAAAGCTACCACCATTTTTGACATACGCCATGTCGGCGTCGATCAATGTTTTGGAATCTGAAAGGAACTCGTTTCGTCCCATGAAATAGCGGAAGGCATGGCGGACGATTGATTGGCGGACCCGGGTGGATTTTCCGAGGCGATCAGCAAGATCAATGGCATCAATGATTTCACCATCGAGAGCAGGGTCGCCGGTTCCCCGGAGGTATCCCTTTGCGTCCACGGGAAGCTCTTTGTAAGTGTCGCGTAGATCGACGTGTTTCGCGGCTTTATCCGGGCCTTTTTTGATGAGGTTGTCGGGATGCTCGAGAGATTCCATGGTGCGGTAGCGGCCGAAATCATCGAAAGCTTCAAAGGAGTAGCCGAGAGGGTTCATGCGTTCGTGGCAGCGCCAGCAGTATTTTTCTTCGGTAACGCTGGCAAGCCGGGTTCGGAGAGTCATGTCATGCCCCTCCGGGATCTTGGCTTCCACTGTGATGGGGATATCGGGGATGGTGCCGGCCAGGAGTTTTTCGCGAACCCATTTGCCTCGAATGACGGGATCGGTCTCGGTGTTTTGGGCATGGGCAATCAGCCAGGCGGGGTGGGTGAGCATCCCTTTTCGGTTTTCAATCTTGGCGGGTTGCTCCCCCGGGTAGTTCCAGCGGTCCAATTGAATGTTGTAAAACTTGGCGACTTCAGGGCTGCGGAGCTGCATGCCGGTGCGGGTGTCGGCGTTGTATTTGCCGTGGGCCGGAAAGGAGACGAAAGGCGCGGCGGAGGTTTCGCCCTGATCGAAGCGGAGGGCGAAGCTGGTCAGGGCGGTTTTGAATTCGCGGATGGGATTGCGGCGGCCCTTTTTGACGAGGTCTTCGACGTTGACTCCGCGCATTTTGACTTCGGCGAGAAACTCTTTGTGTTTGATGAGGTCCGCCAGTTCAAAATCCTCCCAGTCGAGGTCTTTGAAGTATTCGTGGATGCGGCGAATGCGTTCGGAAGCGGCGGTCATGGCCTCATTGTCCCCGGAGTGGTAGACGTAGAACTTGTCGGTCGTGAGGAGTTCCTCGAAGACGTTTGCGTCTTTTTTGAGGATGTGTTCGACCAGACGATCGGCTTCTCCGACTAGGCGGCCCTTCGAGCCATCGTAGTCGCCACCGAAGCGTTTGCGGTCTTTGAAGATGGGGAGCATTTTCGGGTAGCCGAAAAACTCACGGAAGAAACGAAGTTTCCGAATGGGAAGGTTGGTGATGCTGGCGGTGTGCTGAATGCGCTGGACGCCTTCATCGATGATGTAGAATTGATCGCGTTTCTTGAGGAGGCGGAGGACTTCCCGTTGAAAGTCTTCGCGGGTGTTGAGTTTTCCGTTTTTGGCGGCGGCGGTCAGCTCCTCATCCGGACTACTGTCGGTGAGGGCGTATGAGATGGCGTAGCTGGCGTCGCGGGGGGAGAGCATCCGGCGGCCGTGTTCATCGGGGGGCTCGGAGCCGAACTCATTGCGATAGACGAATTCAGATCGAAGAATGAGAGTTTGAATGAGCTTTTGAACGCCGTTCAAGTTACCGAGGTCAGCGAGATAGTTTTTGGTGAGAGCGAGATATTTTGCGATCTCAGCCGGAGAGGGAGAACGTTCGTGGATCTTCAGGAATAATTCTTCAACCAGGGAATCAATCAGTTCGTCATTTGCGGGGCCGGCCTCAATGCGTTCCCTTCTGAACTGCTCTTCCCAATCCGCCAAACACTTGTCGATGATGGTCTGAAATCGGTCACCTTTCTTCCGGTGTTTGCGGATGGTGTCGGAGAGGATTTTCATCTCAGCCTCGTCACGTGGTGTGTAGACGAGGCGTTTGTGTTTTTCATCGTAGCGATTTTGTTCGATCTGACCACGCCACTCTTCCATGTAGCCTCTGAGAAAAGTGACCCGGGCCTGAATCTTGCGGGGGTTGTGTCCGAAGTTGAACCATTCGCGTTCGCAGAGCCCGATAAGTTGGGTGTCGGACATGCCGGGTTTTTCGTGTCGGCGCATGGAGCGGAAGACGAGGACCAGTTCGTCACGACCGGGGTTGGCGGCATGGAAGGGGGCTTTCTTTGTTTCGCTTTGAGTGGCTTTCTTGATCGCGAGGGGGGCGAAGCGGGGAAGGAGGGGCTTGTGCTGGCTACCGTAGATTTCGAGGAGGACAGGTTCGATAAAGCTTTCGAGATATCTGCGACGTGATTCGAGGATTGCATTGTGGCTATCCTCCTGGGCCATGAGAGCGGTGAAGGACGGAAGATAGCGTTTGTCCCGTTTGGCCAGATATTCCGTCATGTGTGTGGCGGCATTCTTGGCATTGGTGATCATCGTCAGGAGATGTCCTCCATTGAGGGTGGTGGTGTCGTAGTAGCGGACGCCTGAGTTTTTCGGGAGGAGGAAGGGATTGGTCAGGTTGACGCGCCGGTTGTTTTCGCCAATGACGCTCTCCCTTTTGCCATCGATCGTCTTGGTGGCGTTGTGATTGAGGAGTTTGTTGAATTTGGCATCGAAGATGAACTCGCTAATGAGCCAGCGACGGTCGGGGGTGGATGGTTTGAGGTGTGCGTAGTCCCCCGAGAAGAGCTTGTCATGATCGACGTAATTGCCGAAGTCCGGCATGCGGAGTTTGTCTTCGAGTTTCGAGGCGTTGTGCTTGCCGAGTTCTCCTGAAGCCCAGGCGGTGAGAGCAGCGCGCTCGCCTTCGGTGGGCTGATCCTTTTTCTTCGGAGGCATTTCCTCGAAGTGGAGTTGCTCCTGCATTTTGTTGAGGAGATCAAGGCGGGCATCGAGTTCGAGATCGGCGAGGTGATCGAGGCGAATGTCGCCCTTTTCAGTGCCATCCTCGTGACAGGAGTAGCAATAGTTCTCGAGAAGGTCGGCGGCCTCTTCTGAAATCTTGAAATCATCGGTGCTTTTTTTCTTTGTTTCTCCCCATGAAGAAGATCCCGTCGCGATCATTCCAACGGCAAAAAAGAGGGACGGAGTCTTACGGAATCGAATCATTGATAAAGTGCTGCTGGCAGGAGTGCAGAGGGCGTTCATTTCAAGGTGTCTGAAAACCGCACGCAGAATCTTTACAGGACATGTGGGTGTGATCTTAGCTCTCCTGAAGATTTGGTGGATACCCTCTGGTGGGTAGGTTCTTCCCTTCTCAAGCTGTTTGTTTCAGAGGGGATTTCGAAAATCCTAGGGAACGAGCACCACCTTAATACGGATGAATTCGCGAGGCAGATCACCGCGAGGCGTCCTACTCCGGTAGGTGACTGTTTCGGTGCCATCTCCGTTCGATGTCGCGGAGACAAGAACCGTTTCGAATTCGCTCCACGCACTCAGGTCGGGGCTGGACTGGGCTTCGTAGATGATGTCATCGGCAGCGAGATTGCGACGAAAGATCAAGGTCAGGAATTGGTCTGTTGATCCGGCGCCATTGTCGAACTCACCTGTGCCGATTTTTGGATGGGATTCGGGGCTGCTTCCACTATCCCCGTTGAAGGAGCCCAAGGCGTATTCAAGGAGGGCGGAGAGGCCGTCGTTGTCATTGTCGAGGTCGGGATTTCCGTTGAAGCTGGTGGAGTCGGACCCTCCGGGAGTTCCGCCAAGGGCTACGCTGGAACGCCAATTCGAAGGCTCGGTGTGGTCGGGGATTGTTTCGGGAGCAATCAGGACGAGCGAGTATCCGTCACCATCAGGGGCCGTCGGCCAGGGTGTCTTGTCGTTGTAAGTGAATCTTTGGGCGTCGATCCCGAGGGCGTCGATGAGGGCGATTTCCTCACCTGAATTGCCAAGGCTCGATGTCGAGAATTCACCGGGTGCAATGGTGATTGCCGCAGTGTTGTAGGCCGCGGCGAAAGAGGCTTGATTCTTGACGATGACAACCCGGGCATCGGGAGCAAGGATGTATCCAAGAGGGAAGGTGTAATCGACACCGACCAGCGACAGGTTTGAGAGGTCGATGGTGGCGGCCGAAGTATTCAGTAACTCGATCCACTCGGATTCTTCCGAAGTTCCGACGGGGTTAAACATGATTTCGGAGACCACAATATTGCTGGAATTTGCGATCGGGGCGACGAGGAACTCTCCTTCCGAAATAGGAGACCATTCACCATTGTCGAAGGCCCTGGCCCGGACGAAGGCGCCGCCCGTCAGCGGAACTGTTGAGCCGCCGCCTCCCCCACTCGGTGCGATACCGGAAAGTTGAACGTCGATGCCGGTGTCGCTGCTGCCAGTGCTGTTCTGATGAACTTCGACCGCAAGGATATTGATCCCCTCGAGTAAATCACCTGCGGACAGGCTAAAGGTGCCAAGGTTCACAAGCCCGCCTTCGTTGGAGGTCGAATTGAGGGCGAAATCTCCATACTGCTGGTTCCCGCCACTCATGTTGCTACGACCGAGTTCTTTGCCATTGAGATAGACAATGGCACCGTCATCCCTGACCAGGCTAACCGTGATTTGGGTGAAGCCGGGGGCGTCGGTTATCTCGAAGGACTTGCGGAGATAGACCGTTGGGATACGGGGAGTCTGAAGGTTCAGAAGGGTATTTGTCGTCCGGCCATTGATTCCACCGTAACCCAGTAGGGCCTGACCGCTTGGCCAGCTGCCGTCGTTAAAAGAGGGGTGCTTCCAGTCACTGGCATCATAGGAGGCATTGCCGACGACCACTTCACTGCTACTTTGCGCGACACCGGTATCGAGGTATTTCCATCCGGTTTCCTCAAGCCCAATGAAAGACGTCTGGTTGAAACCTGCTCCGATTGATCCGGCTGTCGGATTGATGCCACCTCCCTCAAGTCGTGGATCACTTCCATCGGTGGTGTAGTAAATGGTCCCTGAATTGGCGGTGATTTGCAGGGTTCCACCAACCGGGATGATTCCTTCGTTTTGGGCGGAACCATTGACCAGAAACCCGGGTGCTCCGGTGGATGGAAGCAAGGAGCCGTAGTTGTTCAGGACGTTCGTGCTACGGACGGGGAAGTAGGTGTTGACCAAACGGTTCTGCTCGGTGAGCCACTGGTTGTCCCGGGTATAAAGAGTGCCGCGATGATCGCCCCAGCGAGCTGATTCGGCGATGATGGCGCGGTCAAGATCGTTGGCGAATTTCATCCAGCGGGCGCTGGTGGCCTCAGGAGTCAGGGCTCCTCCCTCGGAAAAGTGAATCTGAAGGCGGTCGGCAAAGCGCACCCGATACTCCGGGACACCTTCGAGAGCTGACCGGACTCCCATGGGATCGATGGGGGAATTTGAGGCGGTTTGACTTTCGAGAGTCCGTTCGCCGTCCCAGGAGTATAGTTGCCAGGGCGCCATTTGCTCGGGTTGCCCGGTGGGGAAGGGCCCGCCGCCGGCGGCGCGCCAGTTGCCGCCTGATTTGAGATCGGCATTGCCGCCGTAGCGGTTGACGATTTGGTAGTCGATGTATTGGTCGATATCGATCACTTGCTGGATTTTTTCCCAGTCTCCGCTGGCGACGACGCCGGGAATGGCGCTCCATGCTGTTCCAGTGCCATCGACAGTCGAGGCTCCGTTACGAGCGTCGAGCAGGCTGTCATCGCCGCCATTGTAGGCGGCGTAGTGTGAAGCTTCCGGACGTTCACAGAGATTGTGGACGCCCCAGTAGAGCCCATTGACAAAAACGTGGACCATGAAGCCGTGGCCGGCGGCGGGATTTCCCATATCAAGCATGGACTCGCGCATCCATTGGTCGCGGATCATCGAGCCACGGCCGCGTTGTCCGGCATCGCGGTGGATCCAGGAGTTGTTGTAGCCTGCTCGCAGAGTAAGGGAGTTGAACTCCTCGACTTCGGATCCCGGGAAGAGAGATTCCCGGAGCCTGCCGGGGCCGTATTGGGTGCGGAAGCGGAAGTTCATCGAGTGCTTCGGACTGGCACTGGGGTTCCGGCTCGCGCCACCTTGCACTTTGATGCCGCAATTAATTTGCCAATCCTTGCGGGTGTCGACAGAGGCGGGAATGTATTCAGCGGAGCATTCATATTCGAGGGCCCCATTGCCCGAGTTTGTGTAGATGCCGCTGCCACCGCTGAAGTCATTTCGATTCATGGCGATGGAAATAGTCGGAATGTCGCGCATTCCTTTCAGCATCGTTTGCGCCGTGGATCCGTCATGGTCGGTTGCGGTCGCTGTCGCCCTGGAGACCCGGGTGTCCATGTTATAGTCTCCCGATGAGAGGTTCCCCCAACCGGCTGGTTGGATTTGATCGATAAATGCCGTGTTTAACCCGGCGGCATCGGTGCCGTCGGGGTTGGCATTGTCGATATCGATGAGAATATAGGTTTGGCAATCGATGTTGGTCGGAGCAAACCCGGGTTTGATGGCCGCTGCTTTGACGGCGGTGGTTTGAGTGACAGGAATGGGAGCGGTATAAAGAGTAGCCGTCGCACTGGGGTTGCCATTGGCATCGACCGGCCTGGTTCCATCGGTGGTGTAGTAAATTAAGGCATCAAGGGTATTGCTCGTGATGGTGACATCGATGGCTTGCGGGTAGTAGCCGCGGTCTGGGGTGAAGTTGGTGTCGCGTACTCTTGCGATTCCGTTGTTGTCATTTGCGGAGCCTGGAGTTGGGGACGAAAAATAAACGGAAGCAGCGGTGGACGGGTGCAGTCCGAAGGAAATGTCCTCATCCTGTCCGGGGTAGTTGTTTCCTCCGGTGTCAAACTCGCTGGCCACCGTTCCGGTGGGACGAACAAGGGCAATGTATTCTCCCCCGGCTGAAAGCCTGAAGTTGGTGTGAAAATTTCCATTTGCATCAGGAATTCCGGTTCCGGAGGCGTAGACGATCAGGAAATCTCCGGCAGGAAGATTGGTGGAGGCCGGGAAGGTCCATTTGGTGGGGTCGGCGGGATCATCGCTGAGATGCCAGCCCCCGAGGTCCAGCGTGGAGGATCCGGTGTTGAGGATCTCAATCCAGTCATCCGAGCTGCCTGCGACCTGGTTGGCGATGGGATACCAGCCATTGGGATTGTTGGAGACCCCACCGTCGTTGGCGGCCATGAACTCGTTGATGACCAGTTCACTGACTTCCAGGGTGGTGAAATTTTCCGTTGAATCGGCCCAAACGAAACCGGCCTCGTTTTCGGCGAAGATCCGGAAGAAATAGGTGGTTAAGGGGCACAGTCCGGTCAGAACGGATGCGAAGTTCCCATTTTGTGCGCCGAGGTCGACCTGGTTTTCCCAGTTGAGCGCATTGGATCCTCCATCGTTATTTCCCCAGAAAAGGGTGACGTTGGGGGGCGTTCCGCCGGTGGTTGTGACCTCGCCCTCGGCTTCCGCCGCCGTGCCGGTGATGTTGGTTGTGGGAGAGGTCGCGACTGCCGGAAGGGAAAAGGCATCGGTGGTAAAACTGGCTGAGGAAGGTGCCCACGATGATCCTCCGGAGTTTTGGGCAAAGGCACGGAAGTAGTGGGTGGTATCGTGGGTCAGGCCAAAAAGATCGGTGGTGAAGGCTCCGGATTGCGCGCCGATGTTGACGGCCTCGTCCCAGTTTCCCGGAGTGATACCGCCATCATTGTCTCCGTAAAAAATAGTGACGTTTGGAGCTTCGCCTCCGGTGGAAGTGACCGATCCGTTCAGATCAGCTTCGATAAACCCCACCCCTGTGGCGGGGGCATTGACCACGGAAGGAGGGTTGGGAGGGGCTTCGGTGGCAAATGATGACGTGGTGTCGGCCCAATCGTCACCCGCTCCGTTGCTCACAAAAGAACGAAAGTAATAGGTCGTCGAGGGTGATAGTCCACTCAGGTTGGTCGAAAATGGCCCTGCTTGAGAACCGAGGGTCACCGAATTGTCCCAGTTTCCGGCGGTCGTTCCGGCATCATTGTCGCCCCAATAGATGGTGACATCAGGGGGAGAACCTCCGGTGTCCGTGACATCACCACGCAAGGTGGCTGATGAAGGGGTGTGATTGGTGGCCGGGAGATTGGTTACGGTGGGCGGGGTGGCGGGCGCAACAGCACCAACAAGAATGACTCCCATAAAGCGAGCCCGCGAGCCATCGGAGTCCGTGTTGATGTAAGTGTAAGTGATCTCGTCGTAAGCAGCAGCATCGGCGAAGGTGAAGTCAGTGATCCAACCCCTGTTCGTGCTTGGTCCGTTGGGGGCGTTTGCGTTGGCAGTGAGGTTGGTTTGGCCTGGCCCGGTCATCGTGACCATCAAGGTCCAGCTGTTGACAAAGGTGCCATGGGGGAAATACAGCTGTCCCGAGGTGAGCCCGGAAATATCGACTGTTCCGGTGACGTCTGCGGCCCTGGCGAAAGTGTTCGCCGCTCCAACAGTATTGGTGGGATTATGATTTTTGGTGCTTGTGAACCCGGCGGGATCGGTCGTTGTCCAGAGATTGGCCCAGTCTTCTCCGTTTGAACTTACGTTGGCCGGAGGGGCGGTGGGAACAGGAAGGAGGCCGGCCCCACCACGAGCGTAACTGGTCAAGGGGCTACCATTTCCCGAGTTTCCAACGAAATTGTAATCCAAAACCGTGCCGTCACCGAACTGATTGGTGAAAGTCGGAGTGCCGGGCTCGTTTCCTCCAATCCCCCGGTCATTATATCCTGCGGCACCTGGAAAGACCGAGATGTCGAAGTTTGCGTTGTTTGATGAGACCTGAACGGTCGCGCCTTCCGTCAAAGTGGCGGCAGAACCCCACTCGAGACTAATGGAACCAAGGGTTAGAAGGAGCCATGGGAAAATTTGAGGTTTCATCTTTGAGTGCGTTGAGTGGCGTGAATGGGAGTTTTTCCGTCGGAAAGCAGAGATGGTCCCTGTTGATCACCTGCTGTATCGGAAAAGGAGATTTCGACAAAGGAAAAGACGATTGGAAGCATCGGGAAATCATTCGGGATCTGGGATTATTGGTTAATCGGGCGTCGAAATCCCGAAAAGTGTAAGGAAACGGTTCCTGCCGGCTTATTGTTGCTCACCATCAAACGGTGCTTTTTAATCTGTCGTGCAATGACGATTGTCACAACCGAAGAGGCAGCAGAAGAAACTCCAAGTTGAATTCACCATGATTTTCAAATTTCGAACGACCACGATTTTAATGGCACTCCTGTCGACGATGAGTGCGGCGGGTGAGGTTGACTTTGCCCATGAAGTCATACCGATTCTTAAGGAGAACTGCATTAAGTGTCATACCAATGGGAAATACAAAGGCGGGCTCTCGCTTGATACCCGCGAGGCGCTCCTGGAATCCGACACGGTCGAAGTAGGGAAAGCGAATGAGAGCTTCTTGATTGAGGTGTTGACGGCAGAGGATGAAGACGAGCGGATGCCTCATGATGCCGAGCCATTGCCAGCCGGGGAGATTGCGATTCTGACGAAGTGGGTCAATGAAGGCTTGGCCTGGGAGCCGGGCTTCACTTTCCGCGAGAAGAAATGGAAGGCCCCTTTGGCTCATCGCAAGCCTGAGCTGCCAGTGGCGAAGAGACAGGGCGAAAATCCCATCGACCGAATTGCCCGGGGATACTTTGAAAAAAACAAGGTGCAGCCGCCCGGGGCCATTTCGGATGCGCGTTTTTTACGTCGGGTTGGTTTGGATTTGATTGGGCTGTTGCCGACAGCGGATGAGACGAAGGCGTTTTTGGCGGTCACTTCGCCCAACAAACGTGAAGAGAAGATTCGCGAATTATTGGGAAAGGACCTGGATTACGCGGATCACTGGATGACCTTTTGGAACGACCTTTTGAGGAATGATTATGCGGGCACCGGATTTATCGACGGGGGGCGGAAGCAGATCACGGGATGGCTTTATCAATCGCTGAGTGATAACAAACCGTATGATCAATTTGTGCGCGAGTTGATGAATCCCAATGCGGAATCCGAGGGGTTCATCAAGGGCATCAAGTGGCGTGGTGATGTCAATGCCTCGCAGGTTCCCGAGATCCAGTTCGCCCAGAATGTTTCGCAGGTTTTCTTTGGCGAAAATATGAAGTGTGCCTCCTGCCACGACAGTTTTATTGATGACTGGAAGCTTGAGGATGCCTACGGGATGGCGGCGATCATCGCAGGGAAACCGCTTGAGATGTATCGTTGTGACAAGCCGACCGGGAAGAAAATGGATGCTCGGTTTCTCTTCGATGAACTTGGAGAGATCGACAAGAAAGCTTCGAAGAGTGGCCGGCTTGCAAGAGCGGCGGAGCTCTCGACTGCGGAAGGAAACGGCCGTCTGGCCCGCACGATTGTGAATCGCCTCTGGGCCCGGTTAATGGGGCGGGGATTGGTGGAGCCCGTTGACATCATGGGGAATCGTCCATGGAGCGAGGATATGCTCGATTACCTCGGGTGGGATTTGGCTCACAATGGCTACGATTTGAAGCGCACGCTCGCGTTGATGACGAACTCGCTCACCTATCAGAGCGCGACCGTGGCTCCGCCGGAGAAGGCCGCGGATTTTGTTTTTCACGGTCCTATTGCCAAGCGGATGACGGCGGAGCAATTCATCGATGCGGTGTGGGGGATTACCGGAACGGAGCCGGGGAAGATCGAGGCGAAGGTTTCGAGGGGGGCGGCGAAAGGAAAGGGAAATGTTACGGTGCCCGGGGAGTGGATCTGGTCGGCGACTGACGGACGTCCGGCAGGGGAAGAAGTGGTGTTTGCCAAAAAGTTCAAGCTGCCCGCCAAGACGACGGGGGGGATCATCATCACCTGTGATAACGAATATGTGCTCACGATTAACGGAAAGGAAATCGGGCGGGATTCGAATTGGGAGACAGTCGAGAGCTATGATGTGTCGGGAGCTCTGCAGGCGGGAGCGAACACGATCCGGGTGGAGGCGAAGAATCTGGGGAACGCTCCAAATGCGGCGGCTCTGTATGTGCATTTGAAGTTGGTAAGTGCCGAAGGCAAGGTCGTGGTGATGACTTCTGATCAGGACTGGCTGGTGAATGGGAAGCCGGCGGTCGAGCATCAGTCGAATGGCTGGGGACAGACCGTGAATGGTCAGATCGCGGAGTATCTTTCGGAGCCGGCCGGGGGGAATACGCGGATGTCGCGGAAGGTGCGGGCTTCGCTGGTGAACTCGACTCTTCTGATGCGGGCGCTCGGGCGGCCGAACCGGGAACAGGTGGTGACGACCCGACCCGCTGATCTGACGACCTTGCAGGCCCTCGAGTTGAATAACGGAGCTGAGTTTGTTGGTTACTTGAAACGAGGTGCGGCCAGGTTATCCTCTCCGAAGGGAGACATGGTGAATGATTTGTATTTTGATGCCCTGTCCAGGCTGCCAAGCGATTTGGAAAGAGCAGTGGCGGGCGAGATGATTGGCAAATTTCCGACGCCGGAACAAGTCGCGGACCTCCTCTGGTCGGTGCTGATGCTCCCTGAATTTCAATTCATTAATTAAGTAGAAACGTAGATCATATGTCGACTCCTCTGGAATTTGAAAACCGCCGGGACTTCCTCAAAAAGTTGGGCGCAGCGTCTGCTGCGACTTTGGCAATGGGAGCGCCGAAAATATTGGGTGAAGAAGTGGCACAGCCGGCGGCCAAGGCCGATTGCTGCATCCTCCTCTGGATGGGGGGAGGGATGGCTGCTCCCGATACCTTTGATCCAAAGCACTACGAACCGTTCAAGAAGGGGTTGGTGGTCTCCGATGTGGGGAGCACCTTTCCGGCGATTCCAACTTCGGTGAGTGGAATCAATTTTACCGAGGGATTCGAGGAGCTGGCGAAGGTGATGGATCGTGGCACGATCATTCGCTCGGCGGTGCAGCCGGATCTCGGGCACATTCTCCACTCACGTCACCAGTATCATTGGCACACCGGATATGTTCCTCCGCAGACGGTGGCCGCTCCGCACATCGGAGCCTGGATGGCGAAGGTATTGGGGCAGCGTAATGAGGCAATGCCGGCGTTCATTGACATTGGTCAACGACTTGAGGGCGTGGGTGAAAAAGAGGAACTCAAAGCTTTCCACACCGGTGGGTTTTTTGGGAGTGAGTTCGGCCCCTTTTTACTCCCTTATCCGGACCAGGCGATTGGAGCGGTGCAGCCTCCGAAAGGAATGACTCCGGGGCGTTTTTCCAATCGATATAAATTCTACCAGAAATTGATTTCCGAAGGGCAGATCGGGAAGAGCGGGAGTGAATTCCAGCAGGAGTCGATGTTGCGTTCGATGGAAAAGGCTCATCGCTTGCTGAGCTCCAAGGATGCCAAGGCCTTTGATCTGACAAAGGAAGGCGGAAAATCGGCGGCTCCTTATGGCAAGACCAGATTTGGACAGGGATGTCTCTTGGCCCGGCGTTTGGCGGAATCGGGGGCTCGTTTTATCGAGGTCACCACCGAATATCAGCCTTTCAAACACTGGGACACGCACGAGAAGGGGCATCAGACGGTGAAGCGCTTGAAGGATGAGATTGATCAACCGATTGCCCAACTCATTCGTGATCTGGAAGAACGGGGAATGCTGGATCGGACGCTCGTGGTGATCGCGAGCGAGTTTAGCCGCGATATGATGATCGAGGGCGTTCCGGGTTCGAATGCGCGGGATCAAACAACGCATAAAGTCGATAAGATCACCGAGATGAAACACTACGGGCAGCATCGTCACTTTACCGGTGGCACCAGTGTGCTGATGTTTGGTGGAGGTGTTAAAAAGGGGTTTCAGTTTGGCAGGACGGCGGATGTCAGACCTTTCGTAGCGGTTGAAAATCCGCTCGGGATAGAAGATTTGCACGCGACCATTTTTCAAGCGATGGGGATATCTCCGAAGACTTCCTTTGATATCGAGGGACGTCCGTTTTACGCAACGAAGGATGGAATCGGGAAACCGGCGATGGAGATCTTTTCCTGAGGTTTGAAGCCCCCGGTTTAAGTTGGAAACATCGGGTGGGTTTCCGGCGTAATCGTAGCGATGCCGTTTTTCTCTCCTCTGGTGCGCTTTAGATCCTGGCGGCTATTGGTGGCGGCTACGCTCGTGAGTGGAGTCGTGAGTGGAGTCGTGGGTGCGAACGAGCTGAAGGACTTCGAATCGCATATTAAACCTTTTCTAGCTGAACATTGCTACAGCTGTCATGGCAACAAGAAGCAGAAGGCGGATTTCACAGTCCACGAAATTGATGGCCTGATTACCAACGGGAAAGACGCGGTTCACTGGGAGAAGATTCTTGAGATGATCAGTCTGGGGGACATGCCGCCCGAGGATGAAGCGCAGCCGTCCAAGCTTGATCGTAGCAAAGTGAAGGGGTGGATCTCAGCCGGGCTTCGTAAGATTGGGCGGGGGCATGATCCCGCCAAGTTGGCTTTGCCCCATCAAGCGAACCGGGTTGACCACGATGATCTTTTCAGTGGGGAATTCCAAGGGCCTTCGTATTCGCCACCCCGTTTGTGGCGCAAGAGTCCGCAGATTTATGCGCGCTTTGCGAGCGAGATGCGGATCAAGGTTTCCCAGCCGTTACTCGGGCTTGGCGGGAGGGGGATTCAGGATTACGCGAGCTTGTTTGCGGACGAGGCGATAATCAAGACGATGATGAGGAACAGTCATCTCATTGCCGAACACATGGTGTCGCCGGTGAGGTCACACATGAATCGATTTTTGAACGGGATGTTCAAGGAAGGTGCGCAAACTCCCACCGACGCAGAGATCGAAAGGGGTGTTGAGGAACTCTTTAAGCAGGTTTTTCAGCGGAAACCGACGCAAGGGGATCGCGAGCGATATGTAGAGGGGTTGTTTGAGAAGAATCGTCGACTCGGCGGACTGGGGCTTGGGTTTCGGTCCCTGATTGTAGGGATGCTCATGTCGCAGGAATTTGTCTTCCGCATGGAAGTCGGTCTCGGTGGGGAGGTGCCGGATGGGCGAAAGATGTTGAGTTCGCAGGAGATGGCTTATGCCCTTTCCTTTGCATTTTATGACAAGCCGGATGGAGAGCTTTTGAAAGCGGCGGGCGATGGCAAGTTGTCGACCCGGGAGGAGGTGGGCCGGGAAGTACGACGAATCCTGGAACAGGAAGATGAGCAGAAACGATACTGGAGCTATCCGATGTATCACCGGTGGGGAGAGGATTACTACCAGCATCGCCCGCGGGTGCTCCGGTTCTTTCAGGAGTTTTTCGGGTATACTGCTGCGGCGGATGTTTTTAAGGATAAGGAACGGGGTGCTCATCATCATGCCAAGCGACTGCGCAAGGATGCCGACATGTTTGTTTTGAGCATTCTGGAGAAGGATCAAAATGTCCTCTCCGAGCTTTTGACGAGTCGCAATTATCCCATGGATTACTTCAAGGACGACCGGATGAAGAAGCTTTTGGAAGGGAATAATCAATACCGCGGGGTCGCCGAAAAATACGGAGAGGAATTTGAAGCGATTGCGAAGACAGGGAAGTGGCCGGGAATTGGGACAAATCATGTCTATGCCTATAACCTTGATGAAGAAATGGCGGATGCAGTGCGTCGGGACCCCGGTGACTTGATTGCCCTTCCTGAAAATGAGAGGGCTGGCATGCTGACCCATCCGGCCTGGCTGGTTGCTCACAGTGCAAATACCGAGAATGACCCCATTCGGAGAGGGAAGTGGATTCGTGAACACCTTTTGGCGGATTTGGTCCCCGAGGTGCCGATTGGCGTTGATGCCAAGGTTCCTGAGAATGATCAACTGACTTTCAGGGAACGAATGGTGATTTTGCGGGAGGAGGAATGTTGGCGTTGCCATAAGCAGATGAATCCGCTGGGAGAGGCCTTCGAGGCTTATGACGATTTTGGGAGATTCCGGAAGGAGATCGTAATCGGAGATGCCGACAAGTATTTCAAGGAGAAACGGAGGTATGAGGGACAGCTAAAGAACTGGAGGACAGATTTAAAAAAATGGCGTAGCTACGATGCGAAAGGGCGTGCCGGAAAGGTGGCGCATGCGCGGGAGATTTTGGCGGGATTGAAAGAGCCGGACAAGGAGGTGAAAAATTATCAGTCGGCGAGGCGGAACTACGAAAATAACTTGAAGCGGTGGAGGAAGGAGGAAGAGCATTGGCTCAAAGTGGATGACGTGGAACAGCAGCGTCGCCTTGCTGATCTGGTGCGTCGAATCGCCGGGGCTGAGCCTCCGATTGCGGTGTCCAAGCCTGTCAATGCAAGGGGAGAATTGAGAGGGACGGGTAACCCGAAGCTTGATGGGCCGTTCGAGAATGCCATTGAACTTGTGGAACGATTGGCTCGTTCGGAGCGGGTCCGCCAATCCTTTGTTCGCCACACCTTCCGTTATTGGATGGGGCGGAATGAAACTCTTGATGACTCTCCGACGCTCATCGCCGCAGATCAGGCTTACGTGAAGAGTGGCGGGAGTTTTAAGGCTCTCCTTTTATCGCTTTTGACCTCAGACTCCTTCCTTTATCGAAGAGATCCCAATCCCAACGAATGATGGTGAATCGAAGAAATTTCCTCCGCAACATGGGAGCCGGTTCGCTGGCCCTGGCTCCGTTTATGCAGCATTTGCGCGCCGAGGCTGCGGGCGATCCGGCGGGCCTGCCGAAGCGTTTTGTTTTTGTGGTTCGGGGGAATGGATTACGTCCCTATGGGATCGTGCCGGAAGGGTTGGAGGAATTTGGTTCGGACCGTCTCAATCTGGACAAGCTTGTCGATCGACCACTGGCGGGCTTAAAGCTGAATGAGAGCATGCAATCGCTCGAGCCTTTCAAGGATCAGCTTGCGATCATACAGGGGCTTTCGAGCAAGATCTGCAAGGGGCCGCACGGAGGCCACTTTGGGGTGCTGGGCGCCTACACCTCCGGAGATCATGCTCCGCCGCGGAAGGAGACCTTGGACGCAACGTTGGCGAAGAAGTTTCCGGGGATTTTTCCGCATCTGGCATTTCACATCGGAACCAAATCGGATGAGCTTTTCCGCTACCTCGATATCTCGGCCCAAGGGAAGAATACAAGGACTCCGGCCTACGCCTCGGCGATGCTGGCGTATCAGGAAATCTTTGGAACGGTGATGACGGGAGATGGGGCCAAGATCGAAGCGGAGGCGCACCGGAACCTCATGGATTTTTTGGTTGATGATGTGAAGAGCGCCAAAAAGTCGCTGAACTCGAATGAGAATGAGAAACTGGATCATTATTTACATGGCTTCGAAGCTTTGCGGGAGCGTCAGGTAAAGCTGAACAGGATGGGAGATTCATTGGCGAAGGCGGCGCCGGCTTTGGATGATAAGTTTACCTCGGAGATCGAGACTCATCGACTGGAGGCCCACTTCGATCTCGCGGCTTCATCCTTGATCACAGGGTTGACCAATGTGGTCACGATTCGCGCGGATCATCTTGAGGTGAGGTACCAGGGGTTTGATCATGCGCGTATGAAGGAGATTTCGGTGCATGAGATCGGGCACACCGCCGACATTGAGGGGGCCGCGGATCGCTTTGATTCAAATTGGAAACAAGGGCGTGAAATGCGGGCGAAGATCCGGACCTATCAGATGGAGTTGATTTCGGGGCTCGCCGGGAAGTTAAAGGCGGTGCCAGAAGGTGATGGGACAATGCTTGATAACACGGTAATCGTTTTCCTGAGTGATGCCGGGAGTCAGCACCATACCGGATATGAAAACATGCCGATGGTGGTGCTGGGGAATATGAACAAGGCCTTAAAGACCGGGCGGTATTTGCATTATCCCAATTATAACAAGGCCGGGCATCGCGTGCTCGCGAATTTCCTGATGAGCTTGCAGCACGGAGCGGGGATGCCGGTGGATGATTATGGGGACCGGGATCTCGGATTGAGTGAGGCGGTTGATCAGAGTGGACCGTTGGCGGAATTGATGGCGTAAGATCCAGATCAGTCATTGCTCCGGCTTGCGGGTTGTTCGTGGGCGGAGTAGAGATTGGAGGTGGCACGGATCATGGTTGGACTTTCAGGCGGGGTGGATTCCTCGGCGGCGGCGGCTTTGCTGTTAGAGCAGGGACACGAAGTGGTGGGCGGATACATGAAGAATTGGATCAACGAAGAGGGCCTCCCGGGGGATTGCCCTTGGGAGAGTGATCTGGAGGACGCCCATGCGGTGGCGAAGGCCCTGGGGATTGAATTTCGGGTGGTGGATTTGATCGACCAGTATCGGGAGCGGATTGTGGATTATCTTTTGGAGGGATATCGCGACGGGGTGACTCCCAATCCTGATGTCATGTGCAATCGGGAGATGAAGTTCGGGGTGTTTTTGGACTATGCCCTGGAGCAGGGTTTCGAGGCGGTGGGGACGGGGCACTACGCGCGTCGGCGGGTGCGGAAGGATGGGGCGGCGGATCTTTTGCGCGGAGCCGATCCGAATAAGGATCAGTCGTATTTCCTGGCGATGATGACGCAACATCAGGTGAAACATGCGCTCTTTCCGGCGGGCGAGATGTTGAAGCCGGAGGTTCGGGAGGTGGCGCGACGGTTTAATTTACCGACGGCGGAGAAGAAGGATTCACAGGGGATTTGTTTTATTGGGAACATTAAAATGAGTGATTTTTTGCGCCATCATGTTCCGGACTCTCCGGGGGAGATTGTCGATCTCGATGGCAAGGTGATGGGGAAGCATGATGGGCTGCATCTCTACACGCTGGGGCAGCGGAAAGGGCACGGGGTGGCTTCGCCACGATCGGGGATGGCTTATGTGGTGGTGGGGAAGGATGCGGAAAAGAACCAATTAATTGTGGGCTGGGACGAACCGTCAACGAGCGGGCTTTATGCCACGAAGTGTACTGTGGGATCGCTTTCGTGGATCAATGAGGCGGTGACAGGCGGGCGGGCCGAAGTGCAGCCGCGGTATCGGGCGAAGAGTGAGGCGGTGGAGGTGACCGAGCTGGAAGGGGGGAAGTTGGAGCTCACCTTTACCAGGCAGCAGCGGGCGCTGACGCCGGGGCAGATTTGTGCGTTTTATGAGGGAGGGAAATTGTTGGGAGGCGGGGTGTTTGAAAAAATTGGCTGAATCGATTGAAGGATGCCCGATAATCGATTGTTCAAGGTGGGGCGGATGGGGCATGGTGTTCCGGTGAACGACGTTTCAGCGAAACCAGGGAAGCGGGAATGGTCTTCTTTCTGGTCCCTGATCGGGATGCAGTCGACGAATGCTTTTAACGATAATTTCACCAAGTTTATCCTGATTCCACTGGGAGTTGCTCTCACGGCAAGGGGGCAGGGGTTTCCATATATTGAGTATGTTTTGGGAGGTTTTTTGGTCTTGCCGTTTATTTTGTTTGCTCCGACAGCGGGTTGGTTGGGAGATCGTTTTGCGAAGAGTTCGGTGATCCGGTGGTCGTCCTGGTTGCAGCTGGTGGTGCTTTTAGTGATGGGAGGGGCGCTTTGGTTCGGGGCGAAGTATGGGGAGGATTATGCAAGGGTGGCTCTGATCATTGTGATGGTGGCGTTTTTCCTGTTGGCGATTCAATCGGCATTGTTGAGCCCGTCCAAGATGGGGGTGGTGAAGGAATTGGTGGGGAGTGAGAAACTTGGGTATGCGAATGGGATGATGGAGGGAACGGTGATCATCGCGATTTTAGCGGGGCAGGTCATCGGAGGATTTTGGTTTGATGTCTGGGGATTGCAGCACGGACGGGACCCATGGACGGCTGCGATGATTCCGGTCTTTTGGGTGCTGATCGGCGCAGGGATTTCGATTGTGCTTTCGCATACGATTCAGAAGACCAAGCCGCAAACGACGGAGTCTTTTTCGTGGCGAGTGGCGACCCGCCATTTTCATGATCTTACCAAATTGAAGAAGGATCGGGCCATGTGGAGATGTGTCATGGGGATTGCCTTTTTCTGGGGTTTCGGGGGATTTTTACAGTTTCTTCTTTTACAGCGGGCCCAGGAAAAGATGGGGGCCTTCGATGGCCTGGGAAGCGAGACAGCTTTGCTCTGGCTGCCGGTCGTGATCGGGATTGTCATTGGTAGTGTGACGGCCAGCTGGATTTGCCGTCGGAGCAACGAGCTGGGCTTGGTGGTGATCGGGGGAATGTTGATGACAGCGGCAATGTTTTTGATTGGGATCGCACCCTTGCCGGAGCTTTGCGTGCGGGTTTTACTGGCGATGGCGGGAGCGGGTGGAGCGCTCTTTTTGGTGCCGTTGAATGCTTATTTGCAGGATCAGGCGGCGGAGAGTGAGCGGGGATTGGTTTTATCGGCTTCGAATCTCTGCATCAATTTGGGAGGAGTTTTAGCGATTGCGTTTCAGTTTGGGATGAAAGCGATCGGCGTTCCGGTGTGGATGCAGTTTCTCGTGGTTTCGGTCATTTGCGGATGGGCGACGATTCACATTATGCGCTTGCTCCCGAAGGATTTTGTGAGGCTGATTTTCCTGGGGCTCTTTCGATCGGTTTATAAGATCCGAGCGATCGGGGTGGAGAATATTCCCCGCCACGGCGGGGTGTTGATGGTGCCCAATCACCTGACTTATATTGATGCCTTCGTTCTTTCGGCAGCCTGCCCGAGGCCAATCCGCTTTGTCATGTTTGCGGACTGTTTCGATAACAAGCTGGTCGGAAAATGGGCCCGCTTTTTCGACACGGTGCCGATCTCTCCCAACAAGGCGCGCGATGGCATCCGGATCACGGCGGAGGCTCTTAGGGAAGGCGCGGTGGTGTGTGTGTTTGCGGAGGGCCAATTGTCGAGAACGGGGGGCTTGAGCGAGATCAAGCGGGGGTATCAAATGATGGCGAAGAAGGCCGGGAAGGAAGTTTTGCCGACTTATATGGACGGGCTTTGGGGATCGATGTGGTCCTTTGCGGAGGGGGATTTTTTGCGAAAACTGCCTGCAACCTTGAGGTATGGCGTTTCGGTGGCTTTTGGGCCGTTGATTCCCTGGAATGGGGAAGTGGGGGAGGCCTTGCGCTCCTTGTCGGCGAAGACGGCGGAGGATCGTGAACGGAAGTTTTGGGCGAAGCGGAATCGGGAGCCAAAGGTGGTGGGCGATTTGCCGCGCGGGTGGACCGAAATGCTGGAACGATGCTGGGCGGATGATGAAGCGGGGCGTGAAATGCGGGTCAATGCGCTGCAGCTGAGTCAGGTTCATATGGCGAGTCGAAAGACCCGCCTTCTGGTGGAATGGATTCCCGAAGACGAGTTAAGTGGAATTTTGGGAGTGCTGTGGCCACTGAGTTTGGGCGCGACGGTTTCGCTCGTGGATGAAGTGGGTGATGAAGGGATTTTGGCAAAAGTCGGCTGGGAAGGGATTGATGCGGTGGCGCTTCGAGGAGTGGTGGGGCGGGGAAATTTGGTGAGAAGGCTGGTGAGAAAGGGCGTGAGGGTGTGGAGCTTTGATGAGATCGGCTTGAGCGACGGGAATTTCTTTGGATGTTTGACCAGGAGAAGCCGGGTGATCAGTTTTTCCAGACCCGATCCTGACTATGGGACAACGACCGAGCTTCCCCAGAGTGGGTGGCGGGAGGGGAAGCGGGGGAAGCTGCTTCCGGGATGGTCTGAGGAAGATTTCGGTCCGCTGGACGAGGAAGGGTTTCTGTTGTAGCAAAGCCACGGGTTGACAATGGGGGGTGCACGGTATTGGTTCCCGCCATGCAAGATAACGATCAGGAGACTGACGTCGTTGGGGAAGAAATCCGAGCGACTGACGAAGTTGTTGAAGAAATCCAAACCGAGGGGAATCCCGAAGGGGAAGAAGCCCGGGTTGAGGTGCCTTTGACTCCGGAAGCCGAGGCGCTGAAATGGAAGGAAGCGGCGATTCGGACAGCAGCTGACCTCGATAACTATCGCAAGCGCATGGCACGGGAGCGGTCGGAGGATTTGCGCTTTGCGCGGTCGGGTTTGATTGAGGAGCTGCTGCCGGTTTTTGATAATTTTTCGATGGGCCTGCAAATGGCGGAGCAGGATCAGGACTCGATGATTTATAAGGGAATGGCAATGGTGAAGGGGCAGATGGAGGATTTCCTCTCATCCCAGGGGGTGAAGGAAGTGGCTGCGGAAGGGGTGTTTGACCCCAATTTTCATGAGGCGGTTGCCGAAGAGGAGAAGGAAGGAGCCGAGGCTGGCGAGATTCTTTACGTGAAGCGTAAGGGCTACCTGTTGCATGATCGATTGCTGCGTGCTGCGGCGGTGATTGTGGCAAAGGCGCCTGAAGCAGAAACCCAAACCGGGGAGGCTGCAGAGTAATGGCTGAGCGCGATTACTACGAAGTGCTCGGGGTTTCCCGGGATGCTTCCCAAAGCGAGATCAAAAAATCTTATCGCAAATTGGCGATGAAGCATCATCCGGATCAAAATCCGGATGATCCCAAGGCCGAGGAAAAATTCAAAGAGATCGGCGAAGCCTACGAAATTGTCAGCGATGAGGAGAAGCGGGCCGCTTATGATCGATATGGGCATGCCGCTTTCAAGAACGGAGGCAACGGCGGTGGTCGGGGCGGATTCCACGACCCCATGGATATTTTCAGCCAGGTCTTTGGTGGAGGCGGAGGTGGTGGCAGTATGTTTGATGATCTCTTCGGAGGCGGAGGCGGACGTCGTCGTGATTCTTCAGGGAAAAAGCGAGGAAGCGACTTGAGATATGATCTTGAGATCACGCTTGAGGAAGCCGCCGAGGGTGTGGAGAAGGAACTTGAGATCGAAAAATATACCTCCTGCGGGAAATGTTCCGGCTCGGGTTCCAAGTCCGGCGGAGGAGGTGCCAAGCCTTGTACGACCTGTGGAGGTCGTGGAGTGGTGGGCCAGCAACGTGGAATTTTTATCCAGCAGGCGACCTGTCCCGAGTGCCGTGGCGCCGGCCAGGTGATTGCAGACCCTTGCGGTGATTGCGGAGGTGATGGGCGCAAGCAGGCACCCGAGCGGGTGAGTATTCGTATCCCGGCCGGGGTCGACGACGGCACACGCCTTCGTTCGACCGGGAAGGGTGACGCCGGCATGCGTGGAGGACCGGGTGGTGATCTTTATGTTTTCCTTCACCTTCGTGATCACGATGTTTTTCAGCGTGATGGTGACGACCTTTTTTGCGAAGTTCCGTTGCCGTTTTCAACGGCTGCCCTGGGCGGTGAATTGCAGGTTCCCACCTTGACCGGAAGGGCGACGATGAAAGTGCCCGCGGGGACACAGGGAGCAACGACCTTCCGTCTTCGTGACCGCGGCATGCCTGCGCTTAACGGGCGGGGTACGGGTGATCTTCATGTTGAAGTTCAGGTGGAGGTTCCCACCAAGTTGAACTCCGATCAAAAGGAGAAGCTTCAGGCCTTTACCGAGTCGATTGGCGAAAAGAATTCGCCGGTGCAGGAATCATTCTTTGAGAAAGCGAAACGCTTTTTTGATAGCTAGGAAAGTTCATGGACCGCTTTTTTTTATCACCGGAGCAGTGGGGGCAAGCACCTGCGCTGACCGGTGATGAAGCCCATCATTGTTGCCGGGTGATGAGGAAGAAAGACGGGGATCAGGTTCTTGTGTTCGATGGTCGGGGGAGGGAAGGAGAGGCGCGAATTGCAAAGGTCTCCAAGAACGAGGTTGAGTTGGAGATTCTCTCGACGACCGATTCGAAGGCCCCGGGGCCGGAAATTGAAATTGCGGTGGGGATCCCCAAGGGGAAGAGTTTCGATCTAATTTTGCAGAAGGCGGTAGAGATGGGCGTGACCCGGATCCAGCCTTTGATGAGCGATCAGGGGAATGTCCGCTTTAAAGATGGCGAGGGGAAGGCCAAGCGTGGGAAATGGCAGCGGGCGGTATTGGAAGCCTGCAAGCAATGCGGGCAAAATTTTCTGCCGGAAGTGGCAGAACCAATGGGCGTGGATGGTTACTTGCAGGAGCAACAGCCCGGATTTGCGAAGTTTGTGGGAGCGCTCACTCCGGAGGCCCGGAATTTTCGATCATTGTTGGGAGAGGTTGCGGGTGCCGGCCGGGTGGTTTTGTTGATCGGACCGGAGGGGGATTTTTCGACCGGGGAATACGAGCGAATTTTTGAAGCCGGGTTTACTCCGGTGACCCTGGGTGACCTGGTCTTGCGAACTGAAACAGCGGTTTTCTGGATGGTGGCGGCGGTGCGATATCAATTCCAAGAATCATGAAAGCTCTCTTTCTATTCCTGCTCGCGGTTTTTCTTGTTTCCTGTGGAAATTCGAGTGCGCCGGGTTACTCCAAAAAATTCCTGAAGTATCGGGCGGCAAAGCCCGAAGAGACCACAATTAAGGTTTCACTTTGGGATCAAAAGGCGTGGCTGCTAAACGGAAAAGGTGAGGCGGTCCTGGAGGCCGATATCGCAACGGGAGTGGTTGGGAAGGAGACTCCCGAGGGGGTTTTCCCGATTTTGGAGCGAATCGAGGAGAAGAGATCGAATCGATACGGACGGATCGTGAACACGGAGACCCGGGAAGTGGTGATTGCCAAGTCGTGGGAGCACGAGGGACCGTTACCGGACGGGACGGAGTATGAAGGAATTGCGATGCCTTGCTGGATGCGACTGACCTGGGACGGTGTCGGGATGCATGTGGGGAAATTTAAGAAAAGAACCCGCAGTAGTTTTGGATGCATTCGCGTCTATGAGAAGGCTCAGCCGCTCATTTTTGCGAAGACGCAGATGGGCACCAAGGTGGAAGTGGTGCCGGAGAGTTTGATGGGGAAATACAGTTGGTAGGTCTTCCTCAATTGCACGGTCTTCTCTGAAGCGGGGTTCAAGGGGACTTCGCTTTAGAAACCGGCCAGGTTTATGGTTTCCGGTCCAAGCGGTCCTTCTTGGTCCGTGAGCGGAAGGAAAGGGGAATTGGGAGCCCGTCGGTGGGGTGTTTGTCTTTGATCTGATTGATCAGGTAGTTATTGAAAGATTCAACGACGAAGTGTTTGTCGTTCACGAAGAGAACATACTCGGGAACGGGGATGGCCTGGTAGCGATCGTTGACGGCGGTGGTGGCGTAGAAAAGCTTGAGGCGCTTGCGGTGGCGTTTGTGCTCGGGGGGAGGATTCTTGATAAAGGCGTTTTGGAGGAGGCGGTTGAGCGGGCCGGTGCCGATGACTTCCTGGGCGTTGTCGCGAATGCGGGAGATGGTTTTAAAGACGTGCTGGATGGCGTGGCCTTTCATCGCTGAGACGCAGACAAAGGGGGCGTAATCGAGGAAGAAAAGTTCCTTGCGGAGGTGCTCTTCGGCAGCCTCTACGCGGGCGGACTTTTGTCCCTCGGGGTGGAAGAGGTCGAACTTGTTGGCGATGATGAGGCAGGGCTTTTTCTCCTGCTGAATCAGACGGGCGATCTTACGGTCTTGGGCGGCAACGCCTGCGGCGAGATCGACGACGAGGAGGCAAATGTCGGCACGGCGGATGGAGCGCTCGCTGCGCATGGCGGAGAAGACCTCGATGGAGTCCTCCATGCTGGAGCGTTTGCGAAGGCCGGCGGTGTCGATGATGTTGTGTTTTTCATCACCCCAGACGTAGGGGATATCGACCGCATCGCGAGTGGTGCCCGCGATTTCGGAAACCATGGTGCGTTCGTCTTTGAGGATGGCATTGATGAGGGACGACTTGCCGGCATTGGGTTTACCGACGACGGCGATTTTGAGACCGTCCTTGAGATCGTCATGATCGACTTCGGCCTGTTCCTTGGCCTCGAGTTTGGAAAGTTCCAGGTCGATGCGGTCGAGGAGATCGTTGATCCCGCGTCCGTGTTCGGCGGAAGTGGGGAGTCCGTTGCCGAAGCCGAGGCGGGAGAAGTCGCTGGCGGTATTGTCGTGGTCCGCGCTGTCGGCCTTGTTCATGGCGAGGATGACGTTGGGATTGGACTTGCGGAGGAGCTGGGCCACTTCCTCGTCGATGGGGTTAATACCAGCGCGGGCATCGACAACGAAGACGATGAGGTCGGCGGAGTCCATGGCGATGCGTGCTTCGAGAGTGACCTGGTCGGAGAAGCCATCTCGATCGAAGGCGCAGATCCCGCCGGTATCGATGAGTTCGCAGGGGTTCTCGGTGAGAGTGCAGGGTGCTGCGATGCGGTCCCGGGTGACGCCGGGTTGATCGAGAACGATGGCGATGCGTCGTCCGGCCAGACGATTGAAGAGGGCGGACTTCCCGACGTTGGGGCGTCCGACGATGGCGACCTGGAATGGACTGGTGGGCATAGCAGGGAGTTGCTTAGGGTGGGAAGGCGGAAAGAGCAAGGCTTAGACGAGCATGGGGACGCCATCGGGCTTTAGCGCATCGGCGGGCGGGCCATCGAAGTTATCGAAGATGAATTTGTCCCATTGGTCGCGGGTGGACTTTGAGAGGAGCTTTTGGGCGGCTTGCTCACAGTCGGAGCAGACCATCAAGGGGTAGGGATCGAAGATCATGTGATGGCCGAAACCCATGCAGGCGATGGAGTAGTCCTTCAGTTTGGAAAGGGGAAGGCCACATTGGGCGCATTCAGCGGTCCAATCACGGTGATCCTGGGATTCCGCAAGTCGTTCGCGGCGCTCTGCGAGGCGGGGATTGTCTTCGGAGAAGGCACGGAGGCGTTTGCGGGATTCTTCGGAGAAGCTCTCGAAGGTGTCTTTTTTGCAGCTGAGGCAAATGGCGTATTCGAAGACACATTCGGGGCCTTTGAACACTTTGGTGATATTAAAAGGTTCGTCCAGTTCCTCGAAGTCACGTTCGCAAGTGAGGCACTTTTTGAATGGTTCGTCGTGCTCGAGAGAGTGGAAGAGGGGCGGAATGTCACTCATCCCCGATGATGGTCCGAAGGGCGCACAAATCCAACGTTTTTTGGATTAGGTTGGCAGTCGGT
>CALFSW010000222.1 GCA_937916505.1 uncultured Verrucomicrobiales bacterium
GGGGGAGTTGATCACTCCGGTTTTCAAAGATGAGAAAAACGGGACTTACAAGATCATCTCCTTCTTTGCCAAAAAGGCACGCGGGATGATGGCCGATTTTATTGTGCGCAATGACATCACCGATCCGAAGGCGCTTCAAAAATTCAAGACCGCAGGGTATCGGTTTTCGAAGAAGGATTCGGATGAAACGACGCTCGTCTTTCTTAGAAAAGAAGGCGCCGCTTGATCAGTTCACGAAGGGGCGGGCCTGCTTAACGGAGAGTTGGCCGGCCTCGGTAATTTTGAATTCAATCGCTATCGCGAAGTTCGAATTGAACCGCTCATTGTAGAGGTTTTACTTGCTCCCAAAGCAGTCCAGCCGGGCTCCCAGGCGTACGTAGATTTTGCCGTGGGCAATGGCCGGAGTGGCGTCGGCCCACTGGGTTTCCGGTCCGGGTGAGAGAGAGGAGCGGGAGAGTTCCTGATAGCCTTTGGAAACATCCGCCACGATCATTTCTCCTTCGCGCGAAAGGGCATAGAGTTTCCCTCCGGCAATGATGGGTGAGGCGTAAAAGTTTGCCTGTAGTTTTACCTTCCACTGTTCCTTGCCAGTCGGGGCATCGAGGGCGGAAAGAGCCCCTCCATCCGAGAGAGTAAAGACGGTTTGACCATTTGAAACCGGAGTGGGGACGTAGGGGGTATCGCCCTTCATTTTCCAGACGATCAGGGGCTTGTCATTCCTGGTAACCGGTGGACGGACTGCGAAGTAGACGCCGCTCTTGCAGCCGACGGCGACGAGGCAATCATCGCTGCCCGAGCCGGCGAGAACATTGATGGGAGAAACGATGGTGCGTTGTTTCATTGTATCAGGCAGAGACCACAATTCCTTTCCGGAGGAGAAATCGAGACCGACTACGCCGAGGCTGTGACTCGCGACGATGACCTCATGCTTGTCGCCGGTTTTCTCTCGAACAAGGGGGGTGACGTAGCTGGTCTTCTTTCCTTCACCGGCATAGGGGGTTTTCCAAATCGCCTTGCCTGTTTTGAGCGAAATGGCTCCGATGTATCCGTCATTCATATGGAGGTGGGAGACGATGACACGGTCCAGGTGGATAACGGGATGGAGATTGATCCCGTGCTGACTCTTCTGCGGGCCGACTTCGTAGGTCCAAAGATCTTTGCCGGAGTGATTAAATGCGGAAAGCTTCGCGACTTCGTTTTTTCCGTCATACCAGGCCACCACAACCGCATCCGCCGACACCGCCGGGCTTGCCGCCGCGGTATTGTTGAAGCGATGAAGATGGTAGTCGCCTACGGAGAGTTTCCTGGTCCACTCCGGCTTGCCGGTTTTTGCGTTGATGCAAACCAAGCTGACCGTTTTTTTGTCGCGGTCTTCACTGGTGACGAAAAGTTTGTCTTCCCAAATCACGGGAGAGCTGGATCCGGGGCCGGGGAGTTTGACGGACCAGAGTAAGGATTCCTTGTTGAATTGAGTCGGGATTTTGGCAGCCGAAACACCGCTTCCATCTTCACCGCGGAAGCGTGGCCAGGTTTCCGCCGGGAATGCGGTCGTGAAAAGGGCGAAGAGAAGGGGCAGGCAGAGGCCGGATTTCATCCTGCCTCTTTACTTCTTTTGATGACGTCGGAGAATACCTTTTTTTGGGAACTCAAGGTGTTTGGCATACTTCGACACGGGCAAAGGCCTCTGATCGGCCGACATTGACCTTGCGATAATAAAGACGCGGGAATGGAGCGCCTAATGATTTTGGAAATTGGCGGAGGGAAGGATTACATGAAGCCGGGTGGGCTGTTCACTCCTCTCTCATGGCCTTGAGCCGCTCTTCCTGGGCATCGAGAAGGAAGATGGAGCGTTTGAAGTCGATCAACGAGGCGAGCTTCTTCGCTTCATCGCGAGAGCGATCATCGATTTCCATCTCCAGCTTCCCCATGTCAGCGACGGGGATGTCTTTTAGGAGTTTTGGGTCGGAAACGCGGAAGATGAGTTTTCGGATCTTCCACCATTTTTTGACCAGTTCGACGTGCTCGATCTCGCCGTAAGGGAGGTCGATGCTTGTCATTTCGCTTTTTCCGCCGGTGAAAACATTGCCCTTCATCCGCCAGGAAAGATCCACGTGGTCAGGGAGAAAGCGGAGTTTTCCAATCACGAAATCCTTACCTAAAGGGTCGACTGGCGGGCAGTGGAAATTGATGTGGACAGGGTCGGTGAGCATGACTGGGACGGAGAGAGCCTACTGAGAACTCTGCTGACTTGGAAGCGTGCATTTGGTCGGGTTTTCCAGTATCCATGTGGGAAACCTCACTTTTTGTATTTTGAAAATTCCTCTACTTATTTCTCTCTTGGTAATTGCTGTCTTTTTCGCTGCCGGAGCGGGGAAGGAGGAAGAGCCAACGCTTCGAGTCGCTACTTTTGATGTCGATGTCACTCCTCCAGTTGGATCGGCGATGGCTTATACGACGGTGGAGAAGACCCCCGAGCTGTCACTTCGTTGCCGGGGGATCGTGATCCTCGGCTCGGGGAAGCCCATCGTGATCTGCGCCATTGATTGGATTGGCGTGGCCAACG
>CALFSW010000223.1 GCA_937916505.1 uncultured Verrucomicrobiales bacterium
GTCACGTGACATTTTTGTCATATATCGCCTCTGCGGGAGATCAAAACTCCAGCTTCCCTTCGAGGAAGATCGTCCGTCCAGAGTCTCTGACGTCGAAGGTTTCTCCCTCGAAGTCGCTCCCGCCTCCCTCGAAAAAGACCTTGGTTTTGGTGTCGAAGAGATTCCTCACTGAAAGTCCCAAGGTCATATCCATATCGTTGACTTCGAACTTCTTTTGCAGGTTGAAGTCGAAGGTCTGATAGGATGGCGTAATAACACTCGCATCAGATTCCCTGATCTTAAGAAAGAGGGCATTCTCACCCGTGAAGTTATAGACCAGGTTTCCGCTCCATCCGCTCTCTTCATTTTCGTAGCCGAGGGAGAGGTTCAGAATATGCTCTGGTTGATTGGGATACTGTAAAGCGACCGGCTGAAAACCAGCGACCCCGGTATTGATCTCAGCGACCAGTTCAGCATCAATAAAAGTGTAGTTCCCCTTGAAAGTGAAGGGCTTGAACTCACCGATCTCAAATTCCATTTCAATTCCCTGGAGAGTGCCCTCTTCGGCGTTCTGGAATCCGATGAACTTCTGCGAACGTCGCACAACCGAAATAATGGGATCTTCCAGCGACTTGTAAAACGGAGCAAAGGTAATCCGGGAGTCGTCGGTGATGTCCCATTCGAACGTCAGGTCGAAATTGGTAATTGTGGTATCACGCAGGGAGAAGTCACCGCGACGCTCGAAGCCGGAATCCTGCTCGATGGACTTTGCCGGAAGGAACTCAAAGAAAGTCGGGCGTGCCACCGTTCGCGAAAAGAAGCCACCGACCCGGAAGGTGTCATCCGCGAAAGCGCGTTTCATGTAGAGGCTTGGAATATTGGTGACATTACTCACTTCACCGCTCTTGTCCGCCGTGGTGGAAAGATTCAAAGGAGCGGGCAGGGTGTAGTATCCCCTGGTCTCCTCTTCCCTTCGAAAGCCCGCGCCAAGGGTATAGTCGCCCCAGTCCAGCTCGCCCTTCAGATAGATACCGAGGAGATTTGAATTTCCATCAAAATTCCGGACCTCCAGCGCATTGCCGTCCTCCAGGGTGATCCCGTTTTGCCCTCCGTTCGTGCCATCGACGAAGAGTCCTGGATTGAGAGGGATTTGAGTTCCAAGACCATCGGGATCATAAAGGACCTCGTCCGGCAAATTGTTGGCATCGATGATGTATCGCTGTCCGCGAGACTCCCGCTTCTTACGGGAAGATCGGAATCCGGCCCCAAGGCGGAACTCGTCTTCCTCCCCTATCGCGAAGGGCATCATGGCATCCGCATACATCTCATCAGTGACCTCTTCAATTCGCTGATTCAGGATTTCCGATATCAAATTCCCGGGACTGTCATCGGTGTATTCCACATTGCCCAAGGTCGGGACCTGCCCCAACTCCGGATTGTGAACGGGCGCATTTTCTAAAGCCGAAGTCCTGATGCTATCAAGGAAGCCCTCCAGCGCTCCACCCAAAACCATCCGGGAACGAAGCTCATCTGCGACCTGATCGAAGCTGGGGCTATCGAGTCCCAGATTGAAGACGTTGTTCAAATTCCCAGCCGCCGTCATCAGGGCATCACCTGAAGATACCAGACGGGGATCGGCGAAGTCCAGCACTCCGTAACGCAGTGAGGTCGAGTATGGACGCGACTCAGAGGAATTATTCCTGGTATAGCCCCAATCGAGAGTCAGGCCACCTTCCCAGAGTTCATGCTCGCCGCTGAACTGAAAGAGCTCAAGATCGCGAATCGTGGTGTCGCTCTGCCAAACCTCACCCTTGTAATACGCGTCCGCGCCATAGCCCGGAACAGCCGGACGAACACCTGGAATCTCAGGCAGCCCGTCCCTCACCGCGCGGCTTGCCAGAACTCCAAAGTTGATCCCGTTGGCTTGATCCACGATATCGCGCTGCAATGAAAAACGATCTTCCGAAACCCGCTTCCGGAAGTAGCTCGCACGGATCTTATGCCGCTCGCCAATCTCCAGTTGACCTGAGAGAAAAAGGCCCCAATCAACTTGGCTTGAGAAATCATCCTGGACCCACGAACGCTGAATTCCGGGCCGCGAACGAATGCGGTCCAACTGCATCGAGTCCTCCATGGATCGGCTCACCGACGCCACGATTCCCAAGCGAACCTCATCATTCAGTTCAATGCGATCGCCATAGGTCAGTCCGAATTTTTGCGATGGTCTCGGGCTGGACTTCCGCCCAAGAAAGTTGGTTTGCGAGAGCAGGCGATCCCAGGAACCTTTGGCCTCCGCATCCGGGGCATTGGTTCCCGATCCACCATCGAAGTTGCCGCTGGCATCGAAAACCTCACTCCGTGGGACCGGATTATCGACATCTCCCAAAAAGCCCAATTCACGCCGACTGCGGTAAAAATCTCCCTCAAGATTGCTGTTCCACCCGTAGCGATAGTTCAACTTGAGAAAGCGCTCCTCGGGCATGGCGAGGGTCTGGATATTGATGGCACCACCGCCGAAATCACCCGACATGCTGGCATCATAAACTTTTTTGACTGCGATCCCCTCCAGCACGGAAGTTGGAAAGAGATCAAGTTGGACGGTCTTCCGGGAAGGGTCCGCCGAAGTAATCGCTCCGTTATTGAAACTCGTTGTCACGTAGCGGTCGGCGAGCCCGCGAACCACCGCATACTTTCCGTCGACAATATTTGCGCCGGAGACCCGGCCAACCGCATCCGCCGCATTTGTGACGGATTGTTTCACGAAATCATCCTTACTGATCCCGCTGATCAATCCCGGTGACGCCACCTTCCCCAACAAAATTTCTCCCGTTTTCTCCTCCTGATAATCCAGAATGACCTCCTGGCCTTCCAGCAAGTATTCGCCATCCGCCAACTCCACTGGCTTTAGCTCTAGTGGAACTCGTACTTTGGTAACGCCTTCTTCCTTAATTTGGAGGACATCGATCTTCGTCACGTAAGCGGACTTCAAAAACTCCGCACTCACACCAATGGCCGGAAGTCCCGTGATGCGGAAAGCCCCGCTTTGATCAGTGCGCACTTGAAACCCACTCATCTCCGGCAAGGTGATAATGACTCCTGCAATGCCATTCCCATCCAAATCAAAAACCACCCCCTCCACCGTTCCCGGTCCTTCCCCCGCGCTGATGCGGGGTAGGATTCCAGCGTCAGCCTTTGCCTCTGCCACTACGACATCCGGGACAGTCTCTTCCACCTTCGCTTCAACACTAGTATTGGGAGCCAAATCAGGAAAGGGAACCTCGACAAAGTTTTCCGGTTCCAGCGGCTTGAGTGGACTCAGGAGATCCGCCCGCCCGAGCCAGGTCAGGATATCTTCCTCTTTCCGAACAAGATCAGCTGTGGCCTCGCGTCCGTCGCCGGAGAGAGGCTGGATCAAAAGCAAACCCGCCGCCGGAAGGCCGGCCCCCAGGATCATCCGTCGAAAAAAGTAAAACATAGGTTGGGTTCCGTGAGGTAAGCCCCGTAACCTCGCTGAAGAAAGACCACCCTTGTTACGGAGTCGTCACATTGACCTCGTTAAGCCTCCCCCCGTTCCCGTAGGTCACCCCTTGATATGACTCGCCTAATCCTCGTGCTTTTTGTCCTCTTCAGCTCCCCTTCATTTGGTGGCCCCATCGCTCGTCAATAACCCAGACCATATGGTCGGCAGAGAGTCGTCGATCAATCAGACGGCAGCCATAAGGGCGATGTCGGTCATCTCAAAACCGGCAATCGAACCCTCGGCTTCGCGTTGCAGACAACTTCCGCAAGGCCCTCTGCCTCATGCTCGTCAGTGGACTCTTCATGTATGTCATCCTCACCATGATCTCCGGTGCGCGTGAATTAATGCCCCCCGGTGCATGGGAAAAACAAGGCATCACCTACAAGCTCACCAAGAGCGAAGAGGCCCGCCGCGCCAAGCTTGAAGATTTAAAAACCCTCCTCTGGAATCACGCCGCCGAAAACGAGGGCAAGTACCCCGCCGACCGACTCGACCCCGCGATCGACATGGAAGCATGGCGCCTCCCTGACCGAAGCGGATTCTACACCCTCTACCCACCCGGAACCGGCGGAGCGATTCTCGTCACCGAGCCAAGAATCACTTGCAAAAAACGCTACGTCATCCTCAAGAGCGGAGAGATCAAGCAGTGGTCGGGTGGACGAATCCAAAGCGAACTAAAAAGGAAGCGATGAATGACGATTGGAAATTCCTCCGGCGCTTCATCTTTTGGCTGGTCCTGATAGTGATCGGTCTCTTTCTCATCCTCGGAGTCCTGGCAGGATTCGGAGAATGGACGATCCAAGCTCTTTGGGCATTAATCTCCGGATGGGCCACGTACCCGTTCAAGATTCTCCCGCAGGTAAGCTACAATGTGGAGATGATCCTCTGCGGAATCACCGCACTCGCGTTGGCGATGTACTTCGCCCATCGATTCCTGCGCTGGCTGGCGGAGCAACTGGTTATTCTGCCTTGTCCCTGGAGTTTCAAACACACTTCGTGTCTCTCTTTCCTTCTCCTCTCAATGTTTGGCACCTCGATTGCTATGACTGGAATCATTCATCAAACGGCCTGGCTTTCCACAAGCGAGTCAATCACTCGTACCAGGGGAATATGGGAGACCGGCACCCAAGAAGGAGAGGCTCAATATCTTCTTTATCATCTCTATGAATTTTCTGAGGAAGAACCGGATCACATCAAAAAACTTCCTTCCTCTCTTACTATTCCTGAAGAGAAATACACAAATGACTTCCAGTGGAAGTGTCCCCTGAGTCGTTAAAATAAGTGGTGGTTGGTTAGCCGCATCCGA
>CALFSW010000224.1 GCA_937916505.1 uncultured Verrucomicrobiales bacterium
TTGATGGTAGTCGGTAAAATCTAATTTGAAAAATGAAAACATTCTTAATCCTTCTCAGTCTTGGACTTTGCTCATGTTCGCAACTCGACTTCGCGGGCGTGGTTGAAACGCCTTATGGCGACATCACCTACCGGACGCCTCCTAAAATTGAAGCACCTGGGAAATGAGCATACCTGTTGATATTGCGCTGTTCGATTACAAGCGGGGGGATCTTTGGGAAGGCATCCCTACGATTGGTCCTGTTTTAATTAATTCAGCTCAACCAGTGGACGAACTCACCCGGGTGAGGATGCATTTCACGAAGCGGAAATCGACGTTTAAATTAGATTCGGATTCCACCGAAGAACCAGACGCTCCGATAACAATCTCGAATGCAGTGACTTGGGAAGCGACCATCCCAGAGGTTCAGGAGTTTATCCCGTGCGCGGGCGATTGGTCATGGGACATGGAATTTTATTCGGGCAGCAATACAGCGCCGCAGACTTTTTATTCAGGAACAATTACAGTAATTGACGATATCACAAAATGAGCGATACCATCACTGCACCCATCACGATCCCTGCACCGGATGAGATCACGGCACCGATCACTTTAGGTTTTGTCGGCGAGGCAATCAGCGACCGGGATCATTACTTAGAGATCACCCGTTCGACAATTATAGTTTCGGGAGTGACGCCATTCGGAGCTTTTGATCCTAATGGGGAATACACATGGACTCCAGCGTCCAACGCTTTTGTCTTTGGAGACTTCACGATTTTTCGAAATGTCTCGGGAACTACTACCACATGGTATCTCCATCTGAGCGGCGCGGAGATTGCGGTGAGGGGTAAGGATGACTTGGTGGGTGAGTGGAAGATTACAGATGCCAACTATGGTATGATCGTTTCCCCATTCACATTTTTCGATGTAGAGTTTGGGACTCGGTCAACCTTCTTTTCTGGAGTATCCGAAGACATTTCGAGCAAGCTGACGGAGAGCGTTTATGGAGATATTTTTTCATTTGGAAGAGGCGTCTTTACGTATTCGGGTATGCCTTATGACGGCACCGCAGACTCCATCGGGAATCATAAGCTCCTACCTGCGCGGATCGTTTTGCAAGGGTCTGGGATCCATTCCACCACAATCAAGCTAGTGGCGGTGGGTCACTCCATTAATGATGGAGGCTTCTTGATTCGTGCTCTCCGCCTTGGCGGTGAGTCTATTGTTCGTGACCTCACGCTGGATGCGAACGCAGAGGAGAACATCACCAACATCGGAGTTTATCATCAAGACATCGCCAACGAACAAATCACTGCGGGGGTTTCTGGATCGGTCCAGCAAGTTGAGACGATCACAGTGCCATCGTCCATTTTGGGTTATGTGGGAGACATGAAGGTGACGGTAAGCAGTGGTTTTAATTTATTCACCGGATCTAACGTGACCTTCGCAATGCTTGAGGGAGACGACACTATAGAGAAGGTGGCGGTTAAAATTGAGACAGCCATTAATGCAACGGATTTGCCGTCCATGTGGGCTGTCTCACAAGCGGCGGGCGTGATCACTCTCACGGCTACCACCACCCGAGCCAATGAGACATCTTTCCGCGCTTACACCACGCCGGTGGACTATATTAAGTCTTTCGAATTCCCGGCACGCTACTCGACCGCGAACTATGGGCTAAATCCGCACTACGGCACGTTTTCGATCTATGGAGAGAATACTCAGATGTATCGAGTACGTCACATTGGCTGGACCGGAGGTGGGGCGAACATGTATGAGGATACCTATTACACTTCGGAGCAGTATGGCAACGCCGACAGTGGACGATACAGCGTATTTGATGGGTGTATCTTTGAGGAACCTGTAAATATTGCAAAAGATAATGCTTACGCCAACGCGCTGTCTTGCCGGTTTGGGGGGATTTATCGCAATAACATTGTCCGATATCCAGAAACAGATGATGATTTTTGGATTCTTGGGGACGGAACATACTCTGGCGCCCCGACGTTCGCGTTTGGGGTGCATGACAATACGATTTTCGAAAACAACATTGCCTTCAACTGTGAGGCAATGTTCCATCGTGACACGCTCGCAATCAACCACTGCGTGATGCGCGGGAACCACGCTTATAACGTGGGATATGGAGTTCTTTTTCAGATGACTGGCGGCAACATCGCCCGAAATATTACCATCGAGGATAACACTTTCGAAGTAAGAGCTTTGAATGGGTCGACAACTGGCCGCAGTGTCATTTTCTCGTGCAGCTCTGCGACGAACGCGACCTTTGGAGTTAAAATCCACAACAACACCTTTATTGGTGGGGCCGCGACCGACTACGGTATCCTTATGGGCAACACCAGCGGCGGTCTGGCTTCAGCTCCGTTCATGCAGGGAGTCTCCCTCAAGAACAATACATCGGGTTACATGACGGACAAGACCACGTCCACCCGCGCTTTCACGGGGGATATTCTTAACACGTTTCAAAACATCACGGAGGCACTCAACCCCGGATTCCTCCTCGATTACGAGGCGGAGACGGCGCACCAAATTTTAATCGATGGGGCGACCATCGCCTATGATTGCAATCTTGCATACAATGCACAAGTCACGCTCACAGATGCTCGGACACTGGCACCGATCACCAACGCACCGGCGGGATCATCTGGGACGCTCTGGATCATCCAAGATGACTTCGGGGGATGGGCCCTCACACTGGATGCTAGTCAGACCGATATGAATGGCACGTTGGCGAACATCACAGCACAGGGAGCCAACGAGGAAGCCATCATTAAATGGACCACCCGGAATGGCACCGACTTTGAATTCTTCATCACAGCACCATAAACATGAGCTTCTCATTAGTCGGAACACAATGGAACCTCTCAGGT
>CALFSW010000225.1 GCA_937916505.1 uncultured Verrucomicrobiales bacterium
TCACTCTCGAACTCATTGATGCCGAAGGCAACATCATCTACGCCCCCAAGGAAGCCCCCAACCCCGGTAAAAACACCAGTATCATGACCGGCGGGCAATTGATCAAAGAGAGTTTCAAAGTCAACCCGTGGACCGCCGAAAATCCTTATCTCTACACCCTCGTCATTGGCGTCGGCGAACTTGGCAAAGAGCCCACTCACTTCTATTCCCACAAGGTTGGCTTCAAAACCTCCGAAATCAAAAACGGCCAACTCCTCATTAGCGGCCAACCCATCCTCGTCAAAGGTGTCAATCGTCACGACCATGATCCCGACACCGGTCACTACATATCCGAGGAACTCATGCGCAAGGACATCGAGCTCATGAAGCAGCTCAACATCAACACCGTCCGCACCGCCCACTACCCAAATGATCCCCGCTTCTACGAACTCTGCGACGAATACGGCCTCTACGTCATCGCCGAAGCCAACATTGAATCCCACGGCATGGGCTACGGACCAGAGTCCCTCGCCAAAGACGCCTCATGGACCGCCGCCCACCTCGACCGCGTCACCAACATGGTCCATGCCTTCAAAAATCACGGCTCCATCATCATGTGGTCCATGGGCAATGAAGCGGGCGATGGCGTCTGCTTCGAGGAATGCTCCAAATGGCTTAAATCGAAAGCCCCCGTGAGATACCCCGTCCACTACGAACGCGCCGGACAAAAGCCCCACGTCGATCTTTTCACGCCCATGTATGCCACCATCGCCGCCTGCGAAAAATACGCCCGCACCGAGGAACAGAAACCCCTAGCCCGGCAACGCCCCCTCATTCAATGCGAATACTCCCACGCCATGGGTAACTCCTCCGGAAACCTTTACGACTACTGGATGCTCTTCGAAAAAGAACACCTCCTCCAGGGCGGCTGCATTTGGGACTGGGCCGACCAAGGCCTCCGCAAAACAAAAGCTCCTCAAGGAAAACTCAACAAATCCGGCGACCACAAAGTCAAAGTCTCTGGCGAGCTTCACCAGGAAAACGGTCTCACTTCCGGCTACGCCACCGTCACCCACAGTGACAAACTCAACGCAAAAAAACACCTCACGGTCATCGTCGATGTCCGTCCCGGCCGCTCGAATTGGGGAGACAATCCCATCGTCACCAAAAGCGACGAATCATGGGCCCTTAAAATCAACCGCGGACGTGACCTCGAGTTCTTCATCTTCGATGGCACCTGGCGTTCAATCTCCGCCAAAGTCCCTGAAAACTGGCAGAACAACTGGCACCAGGTCATCGGAAACTACAACGGCGATGAACTCACTCTTTCCGTGAATGGATACGTTCTCGCTCGCAGAGCGCACAAAGGCACCATCAAGCCCTCCAAGCTCGATATCGGCATCGCACGCAATGCCCAATACGGCAACCGCACCTTCGATGGACAAATCAAAGCCGTCACTATCTTTGACAAACCCATCGATCCCAAAGGGGGAGTCGGAGCCAACCCCGCCCCGATGCTGACCCTCAACTTTACCGACTTCACTCGCCCCGAAGGAGATCTCGAATTCTTCGCCTACGGCGGTGACTTCGGCGACTTCCCCAACGATGATAACTTTTGCGCCAACGGCATCGTCACCTCCGACCGCAAACCAACGCCCCAAGCACCTGAGGTTTTCAAGGCCTACCAAAATCTCCGTCTCATCGAACTCGTCAAGACCCACGAAAACGAAACCACCCTCAAGCTCCGCAACACCTCCACCTTCACCAACTTCTCGAAATACAATACTTTCGTCACCGTCCTCCTCGATGGCAAGCCGCAGCCGGAGATAGAGCGCCCTTCCATCGACCTCGCACCCGGTGCTGAAGAAAAAGTAAGAATCAGCGCCCCCTACCCTGCCGACTATCCCGGAGAAATCCACCTCACTCTCGAACTTCGCCTCAAAGCCAATACCTCTTGGGCGAAGAAGGGCCACGTCGTCGCCCGTGAACAAGTCCGCCTCAAAGGATCACCTCAAGTTCCAAAAGTAGAACCAAAGGCCAATGCGACGATCAACTACGATGAGCCATTCATCATTATCACTTCAGAAAAACTTCTCTTCAAAATTAGCAAAGCGACCGGAATGCTCACCTCTTACTCGGTTGATGGCAAAGAACTCCTTTCAAGTCCGCTCCTTCTCAATTTTTGGCGTCCCCCCGTTGACAATGATCGAGCCAACAAGTTTGGGGCACGTTCCGGAGCCTGGCGAAACGCTGGCCCCAATACCATCTGCACCGATCATATTTACACCGGAGGTCCCGGTGCCACGACAGCCTCTTTCAACCTCAAAATCCCCGCCGGAGAAACGACCGGAAACATCACCTACACCATCCTCCGGGATGGCACCCTCGATATTGACGTCACCATCACCCCCAAGGGGAAGATTGGCCCCCTCCCCCGCCTCGGCATGCAATGCACCGTCCCGGCCACCTACAACCAGGTTTCGTGGTTCGGGAACGGTCCCCACGAAACCTACGCCGACCGAAAAGCCGGCGGCATCCTCGGACGCTGGACCGCCACCACCGATGACCTCTTCTTCCCCTACCTCGAGCCCCAGGAAACCGGAAACCTCACCGACCTGCGCACCCTCTCCCTTCTCAACGCAAGTGGACAAGGTCTCACCATCACCGCCCTCGGTGATCACCTCCTCTCCGGCGGGACCTACCCTTGCCTCATGTCCGACCTCGAAGGCCGACGCCACCCCGTCGACATCCCAAAACGCGACATCGTCACCCTCAACATCGACCACCAACAAATGGGCGTCGGCGGGACCAACTCCTGGGGTGCCCGCCCCCTCCCCGAATACCGCATCAAGCCCACCGGCACCTATACCTGGTCCTTTCGCCTCCAGGGAAAATAACCTCCCCTCCCCGTCCCCAATCAAGGCCGATCATCCTCAAACGAGTGAGACCCAAATAACAGGAAACTTCTCTTCCCGTCACTCGCCGTGTTGGCAGCACCCCAATCTTTCGGCGCTGTCATTATTGGCAATGTCCCCGGCGCACCCACCCTTCGCAGTGATGGTGCCACCGGCATAGATGACACCAGCTATGTTCCGATGCCCGCTGATGGCACTGTCGATTCAGTCGCACTCTTCTTCCAGGAAGCGTGTTGATTCCATAAGAAATTTTACAGACATGCTGCGCGTCCCGGAGGCGCTCTTACAGGGAGACTCCCTAATCCGCAACGCCACGATCCTGGAGCGTCGGTCGCTTGATAGATTTTGCCTGCATCATGCTCAAATCAGCGCGGCGAGCGGTCACGGTCGTCGTTCCCGGTTCGTGTGCCCGCGCAATAGCAACCTTCACCTCCCATAGCCATAAACCGCCCAGCGATTTTTCTCGCCGTCCTCTTCGCCCTGACACCCATCGGATTCGCCGATACGACGATTAGCGTCAACATCGCCAGCGGAAACTCAGTATCAGCTGGTGGTGGAACCGGTGAAGGCATCGTTACCGGGAACGCCGACCTCGGGCAGCACGACAACTGGTTCAACTCCATCACTCCAGGAAATTGCTTTTGGCGGGAGGGCCTTGAAGCCGCCTTTGGACCGGAGCGGAGGGGGGAGAATGGGGGTTGTTCGTTTCAATCGGCCCACACTTCCTACCAACAGCCCCATCCCGCACTTCGCGATTGCGAATCGAATCACTAAATGCTGTTTTTTTAGCTTTTAAAACCTTCACCCCTCAGCAACCTTTCGGAATGCGCTCCCTCATTGCTCTCGGAATAGCGGTTCTAGCACTCACTTCATGCTCAATTTCAACAGAGCTTCGCGACACACCAAATCCTCCCTTCGCGATTTCCAAACACGAAGATCACACTCCCCTTCTCGTCTTCTCCCATCAGCATCACACCGGACTGGTCCTTCCACGCAAAGCTTTGGAGAAAGAGCTTCCAGAACTAACCTCCGAATTAACCGGAGACTGGCTCGAGTTTGGCTGGGGAGATGAGGGATTTTATCGCAGCGAAGAAGTGACCTTACCCCTCGCCTTTCGAGCCATGGCCTATCCCACTCCCGGTGTCATGCATATCGCTACAAGCAGTCGCCCGCTTCATCACGACTACAGCTACACTCCCGCTCACCTCTTTCACCTTACCGACGAACAGAAGGACATTCTCGTCCGACGAATCGCCCTCCAGTTTTCGCGAGATGAGAAAGGACGACTCCAGCCTCTCGGGCACGGCCGCTACGGTGAGAGCCGATTCTACCGAGCCCGGGAACGCTTCTTCTTTCCTAAAACCTGCAATGCCTGGACCGCCAGCCACCTTCGAGCGATTGGCTACAAGGTCCACGCAATCACCGCCCCAGGCCTTTTTCAAGAGCTCGACGCACTGACTAAAGAAGAAGCGGCCGTTTACATTCAATTTACATCAAACTCCCTGACTTTTTCAAAAACGACCGATAGGGTTCAGCTATCTCAAACCCTAACCCAGAGAAACCAATGAAACTCAATCCAAGCCAGATGATCCTCATCATCGCCACCGCCCTCAGCTTCAACGCCCATGCCAAAGACAAACCCAAGGTTCAGTTTCCGGAGGGAGAATTCCAGGTCACCTTCATGAACGGAGTAGTTGAGAATTGTGAATTCGCGAAGGATGCAACCGTCAAAGTGACTCAGAAAGATCGAAGCTCGGCAGGTCGCGCCGAAGTGGACGATGGCAAGATCATGGTGCGTTATGAAGATGATCGCATCGAGCAATGGATGCCGGTCGACGGAGCGTTCATTGTGAATCACTGGCACCCGATTTCTTCATGGCCCAATAAAGGAGCCCCCCAAATGGGACTTGCGGAAAAGAAACTGGAAGGAAATGTCGAAGTCCACGAATGGGGCACCTTCACCGTCTTACAGGGGTCCGACGGTAAGACTATTCGCTGGTATCAGGCTCCGGATAAATTGGTCGATCTTCCCTCCTTCGTCCGGCAGCAATTCACCCCCTTCGGAAAATCCCGCAGCCCTAATTTGTTTGCCGGACTGGACTCGGTGCGCATGGAGACTCCCGTCCTGTATTTCTACCCCGAGAAAGCGATGGACATTCGTGTCTCTGCCACCTTCCCCAGCGGTCGTATCACCGAAGTCTTCCCACCGGCGTCCTATAGCTTCAACAATGCAACACAAACTCTTTGGCGCGGCACCTTGTTGCCTCCGGATGCTCCTGAAAAAAACCGTATTCCTGCCGCCAATCGCGCAAATGGACGCCACTACGCCGCCGCCCGCGCGGTCCCAGATGCCTGGCTCTTCAGTCAAATCGCTCCCGGGAGCGAAGTTCCACCAAGGCCCAAGCCACCCAAACAACCTATCGCAGAACCGATCGACCATTTCATCTTCTATCGTGGGGCTGGCAATGCTGATGCCTTTCCCATCCGAGCCGTCGAGCAAGAGAGCCCCGGGACATACACAATGTCCAACTACTACCACCAATCCATTCCAAAACTCTTCGCCCTGCGTGTTGAGAATGGAAAGAGTTCCTGGACCACCATCAACCAACTCGCTCGCGTTGGCTACGATAAGGAAACTAAAAAGGCCACCAACCAAGTTCCCTTAAACTTCCCTGAAGCGAAGGGTTCCGTCAAAGAAGTCGCGGGAGAGCTTCGCGATGCCATGGTAGCCGCCCTGGATGCCGAGGGACTCACTCTCGCAGAAGCCAAAGCCATGGTAGCCACTTGGGATGACCTTTGGTTCACCGATCCGGGAACGCGTGTTCTTGCGATCCTGCCCCAGAGTTATGCCGACGCCATGGTCCCTTTGCAAATCACTCCAAAACCGACCAAGATCGAGCGCGTGTTCGTGGCCCGCCTTGAACTCATCAACAGATCACAGGAACAAATCCTCACCAGAGCGCTCGCGCCCTACACTGACACCGACGAAAAGGCCGCTAGCG
>CALFSW010000226.1 GCA_937916505.1 uncultured Verrucomicrobiales bacterium
CTGACTCGACCGGCGCTCGTGTCCGTCCACGGATTGTAAGCTGCCCGGGCATATGCAGATCCACTTGGACCATACCGATAAGCACCGCGTGCGTATGTGCCCGTCCATGGATTGTAAGCAGCACCCCCACCCGCTCCACCGTAGGGACCGTAGTATCGGTATCCCGATCGATAGTATCCCCCACCCTGCCAGCTGTAATGTGCGCCGCAGCCGTAGCCATACCAGTAGGATCTAGGGTAGTGGGAATGGTGGTGATGGTGATCGTTCCAGGAATCCACAGCCCACCAGCCCAGACCAAACATCACCAACCCACGAGCGACATAAGCTCCGGAATAGCCGGCTGTATATCCCACCTGAACGGTCGTCGGCGTGGAGTCGTAAACGTGAACATAGGTCACGTTGTGCTTGGGATGATTCGATGGAATCGAGTAGATTTTCTTGGGAACATTATCGACGACCAACCAGGTGCCGGAAGGCGTCCGGGCGGCGAACCACACTCCCTGATGGCAGCAGTAGTAGATTCCATCGACAAGGAAAACATCCTGGCTTGTATTCGCGGCGTACTTGATGGTCGAATTTTGGATCCCGACGAACTCGGGATCGCCATCGTAGCGCACCTCGACGGAAGCGCTATTACGGTTCACCGTGGCTGTCGTCGGAATTGACGCCAGGATGACCGCTTCGTCTGCCTCCGGAGTGCCGGAAACCGAAGCCAACACCGAAGCGTGCGAGTGATTCTCCGGGATCCTGGCAAACTCTTCCGGCAGATCCTCGGTCGCAGTGCTCCATGGACCAGCCAATTGCTGCGCCCGAAACCAACGGCCCGCAGCGAGGAAGTAATACTGCTTCCCGGTGGTCAAAAAGAAAACGTCCGCATCCGTGTTGCCGACGACCATCAGCTTGGTTCCAAAAATCGGGCTCATGCTTGGTTCACCATCGGTAAGGATCAATTCCGCCGGGCTGAAACTGGTGATCACCTTTGGAACATCTGCCGCCGCAGCCGCTGGCGCGGACAGGGCCGTGCGAACATCCTTCCAATTCTCATCTCTTGGGAGCTTATCAAAACTCGCAGGCAGTTTTATAACAGGTGCCCATGGTCCCGTTTTTAAGTCGGCAGTTTTCAACCAGAAATCTCCGGCGAGCATATAGTAGGTCCCGGTGTTCACATCGAGCAACACGTCCCAGTTGGTATTCCGGGCAAACAACAACGTTGGAGAGCCTTTCACCACTGCCTCGAAGGCGGGCTCGCCAATAAACATGACCAGAATCGCCGGTTCGGAGCTGTAGAAGATCGGCGGCGGAGCGAGATTGACTTCAATCTCCCGCCCCTCGATCTCTGACCTTTCAAGATTTGCCATCATCGCATCGAGGCTCACTTGAACGGGTCGGGATGGAGTGAGCACACTTCGCACGGCCCTTTCCATCGCCATCGTTTCTTCAGGGCTCTTGACCTCCGGGAAACGCAGCACCGAGACCTCACGATCACCAAAGTGGACGACGCGTTCGTCGAAGTCGGTTACGGTATTTGCCTCGACCATCATGGCACCAAAGGTTGCCCTGGTTTCGTCCCCTCCCGCTTTCGCTTTGACTGCGATCGCGACGCGAGCCTTGGCGCGTTTAAAATCTTCCCACTCATAAACCTGGGGTTGATAGATCGCGATCTCATACGCCGGAGTTTCATAGCTCTGCGGCCACTGGTCATCTGCCTCGATCGCCCTTGAACCCCCAACCATCGCGAATGAGGTTAAGATTGCGGCCACAATGATCGATTCTCTTTTTTGATTCATGAAATTTTTGAAAGCCCCCTTTCTTCGGTGCGGAAAAATCAAGCTTTCGGACGTTCCATTCCGAGTGGTCGGAGGATGGGAACGAGAAAGTTTAATTTCATCGAATCAATTGTCTTGAGGCTGTTTTTTACGCGCAGTGACATCACTCGCGACTGGTCTGGACCCTAGGAAGGCATCATTGATTCGAATAGTGGACCTTCGTCCTACTCTCCCTCGTCCCAGACTCTGAATTTCCGGTGCAGCTACTCACCAAAGGAATCGAGCACCCCTTCGCCAACCGGATCACCAAGCTTGAAGAGTGAGCGAAGAGGACGATCAAGATCAACGATCAACACAAAGATCATTGAGTAGGCCGCGATAAAAACCGTTGCTACCAAACGACTTCTGCGGCCGTGAAGACCTGAACTCAGACCCAACAAACCCACCGCGAGTACAGCAAGGGAACCCAATGCATACAAAATGACCGCAGGCAACCTGTTCGACAATGCTGCGGCTTGCCGAGCGGTGTCGTTCTCAATCAGGGCCGTCAATCCATTGATATAATGCGGAGTTGCATTCTTCATCCCCCTGACACGCTCGCTACTCGCAATCGCCCAGAGATCATCTTGAATCTCCCGCGAACGCACAATCACCGCATTAAGCTCATCCGCATTCTGCCGTTCAATGGCTGCCGACCGGGATTGCAGATATTCCCGAATGAGCCCCTTCGACGCCGAAGCGTTGTCGACGGGCAAAAGATCACTCAGATTGTGAAGCTTTTGTGCCAGTTTTGCGTCAACGGTCCCCAAATGCCTCAGCTCGGCATGCCGCGTCATCGCAGAATTGAAGGTAAACGCCGTCATGAAAGCCATCAGGCCCAGCAAGGCCGTCGAAACCGCCGCCTCGACCGGATGTTTCGACAATCCCTGATCGACCGCAATTCGTCGCCCCAATTGAAATCCCACCTCAATCGAAATCGAAAGCATGACGAACAAACCAAGACCAACTGCCCAAATCGGGATCGAATCAATTGTTGAGGGAACAATCATAATCAGAGTATCATTCTCTGCTTTCATTCCTTATTTTCACGGGCCGCCAATGTCTCCTTGATTCCGCGGGAGAGCACCTCACTCAGATCATCAAAACGGAAAGGCTTCGCGAGAAGAGCCACCGCTCCATTTGAGATCGCCCGGGCCCGGGTCTGGGTATCTGCATGAGCCGAGATAAACACCACCGCTGTTTCAATCCCGCTCGCACGTATTTCCTTCAGAAGGCCAAACCCATCCATCCCGGGCATGTGAATATCGAAAACAAGACAATCCGCTGTGCCGCCAATCCCTTCAGCAAGAAAAGCGTCACCAGACGAAAATGACTCTACCTCATAGCCGATCGAACCCACCAGCCGACGAAGCGACCGGCGAACCGAAGGGTCGTCGTCAACGACGACAACGAATGGAGTGTGCGAGGTGGAGATCAAAACACGGGCCTTGCTGACTGAGCTCAAACAGACTGCCCGGAAGTATCAAATTACGATAGTGGACCTTTGGCTTACATGCCCGGAACACTACGAACCCGATGCCCGAAAATACTCGGTGATTCTTACGAGCTCAGCCAACGATTGGACTTCCATTTTTTCCATCACCCGCGAGCGATGCACCTTGACTGTTTTTTCCGCAATCCCCAACTCAGCTCCCACTTGCTTGTTGAGCATTCCCGTCACGACAAGGTCAAGAACCTCCCGCTCCCTGCTCGTGAGACGCTCCAAACGAAGGCGGATCTCTCCAACGATGAATTGCCTGGCCTTTCGCTTGGCGTCCTGCCGTATTCCCCGCTTCACCGCATCAAGAAGTGCCTCATCGTTGAACGGCTTGGGTAAAAAATCCACCGCCCCCGCTTTCATCGCCTCCACACTCATCGGAACGTCGCCATGCCCGGTGATGAAAACAATGGAAAGTTCGCGCCCCCGCGTCAGCAATTCTCGCTGAAGATCAAGTCCGTTGAGCCCTGGCAATCGAACATCGAGAATCAAACAAACCGGCCCATCTTCCACTCCTTTTTCAAGGAATTCGAGGGCGCTCTCGTGGCAGACCGCCCGGTGCCCCGCCGATCGCAAAAGCCGCTCAATCCCCCGGCGCACGGAAAAGTCATCGTCCACAACATGAACGATTCCCTTTTCTTCCGTCTCCTCACCCGCTTCCATCGGGGGAAATCCTAGCTTCTCACTTCAAATTTGCAATCTCATCCCGACCTCGGGAAACATCTTCTCCCACCACTCCCACTTCCTCGGAACCTAGTAAGGAAAAGGAAAAACAAGCCCCCCCTTCAGGAGAGTTCCCGGCCCAAACCCGCCCACCATGTGATTCGACAATCGTCTTGATAATTGCCAACCCCATTCCCAACCCATCTTGCTTGGTTGTATGAAAGGCCTCGAAGACCGCCTCGGTATCGTCAAGACCATGACCGCGGTCACGGACTGACACCTGCACTTGTCCCGGCTCCGGCACCAACGTTTGGATTTCCAGAATCCGGTCTGACACTTCGATGTCCATCATGGCATCAAAGCCGTTAATGATCAGGTTCAAGAGAACCTGCTGAATCTCCGTTCGACCTGCTCGCACCCGGGGAAGTGACGGATCAAGGATGAGTCGGATCTCGATTTGCCGGATGATGGCATCGCTATGAACAAGCGTTTCAACCCCCTGAATCAGCTCATTGAGATCAAGAGACTCATCCGACCCAACTCGCTTTTTGAGTAAATTCCGCATCCGCCGGATCACCTCCGCAGCCCGCTCGTTGTCCGATATGATATCGCCCAAAATCTCTCTAATTTCGTCCCAATCAGTGTTGGGGCTCTGCATGAACCGCTGGGCCGCCTGGGCATTTGCCCCGATCGCGGCCAAGGGCTGGTTCAACTCGTGTGCAATCGTCGTCGCCAATCCCCCGAGCGTTGCCACCCGGTCGGCATGTGCGAGAACCTTCTCATGGTTGAGCTGGATATCTTCAGCTTCTTTCCTGGCGGTGATATCCGATTGAATCCAAACAAAATGCGAGACCTTCCCGTCTTCTCCACACACCGGAGAAATCCTGAGATCACTCCAAAATGTTCCGCGGAACTTTCCATCGCATAGGACTTCGCCCTCAAACGACCCTCCGTCCCGAATCACAGCCCTGATCGAATCCATCACCTTTGGTGAAGTCCCGGACGCCAGGAAACGAAACGGACTCGCCTCCTCTACCTCTTCGCTTGCGAACCCCGTTATCTCGGTGAAGCGTCGATTCGCGTATACGATCGAGAGATCGTCCACACCAACCTCCACAATCAGGAAGGCATCCGACACGTTTTCGATGGTGACCGAGTGCAGTTTGACCAATTCTTCCGCACGCCGCTGCCGGGTGATATCCCGGGCGGTGCCCCAAACCCGGGTGACCTTGCCATCAACGATCGTCCCCATCAGATTATTGATCATGATTCGCTCGCCACAATCGCCTGCCTGTTCCACGGTCACGAAATCCTTCATTTTATACCCGTTCCTCACCACCTCCTGAAACAACGGAATGGTGGTCGGAAGAGATCGCGGCATCACTCGTTCAAATCGCGAACCAATCAATTCCTCCCGCGACAATCCATACGCTGCCGCAAGGGCTTCGTTCCCTTCCGCAAAGAAGGTCCTCTCGAGAAGGAGCTCCACTTGTTCCTCTTCGGGAAGGTGAACCGGGATCGCTTCATCAAACTCAAGACACCAGACCTGTTCGCTGCTGTTGGCGAGGAGGTTTTGAAATCGCTCTTCGCTCCGATTGAGTTCGGAATTCAATTTTTCCCGCTTCCTGATTTCGACCTCCAGAACCGCAGTCCGCTTTTGCACTTGTCGAACCCGGAACCAGCCAAAAGAACCTCCCATAAGCAGCAATCCAGCCACGAGTGCTCCGCGGAACCACCAGGTCGCCCACCAGGGCGGAAGAATCCGAAAGGCAAGGGCCGCTCCCTCTTCGTTCCAGACTCCCTGGCTGTTGGCCGCTTTCACCCGGAAGACATAAGCCCCCGGTTTCAAGGTCGTGTAGGTCGCGCTGTTCCCCTCTCCTTCGTAATGCCATTCCTCCTCCAATCCCACGAGTCGGTAGGCAAAGCGATTTCGCTCCGGCGCCCTGAAATCAAGAGCCGCAAACTTGAACTTCATGATTTTGTTCTGCGAATCGTTCAGCACGATGTTTTGCCCGGGATCCCCTCCTCTTAAGGGTTGATCCGACTGACCAACGAGTTCGAAATCGGTCACAACAACCGGAGGTGGTTCCAAAAGGCGAAAGCGATCGGGGCGAACCTCCAAAACCCCGGTCACCGCAGGAAACAAAAACTCTCCGGTATCCAGGGCGCAGGAAACCCAGCCAATCGCCCCCGGCCTCAGACCTTCCGATCCGGTCGCGAGCTGGAAGATCGGATTCGCGCTGTTTCGATCGAGCATCCGGACTATGTCATCTCGCGTCCGCAGCCACAAATTCATGTCTTCATCCTGTTTGATCGCAAACACGTTGGCCGGGCCGCTCCCAATCGAAATCCAATCCACTTCACCCGATTCAATCTCGATTCGCATCAATCCCAGATTCGTCCCCACCCAAAGGATCCCACCCTCAAAATCTTCGTGAAAGGAATGTATATTCACTCCACTCAGCCGGCCGGGAACATACGGTTCACTCTCAATTCGAATAAACTTTCCGGTTTGCCTGGATAACATCGACAGCCCGTTCGAACGATGCCCGAACCAAAGATTCCCGGCACGATCTTCGTGAATTTGATTCACCTGCCTCGCGCCAATCGATTCAGGATCGGCGGGATCATGCAGAAACGAAACGAATTCGCCCGTTTCAAAATTCAGACGCCGAGCCCCTCGCTCCTTACAGAACCAAAGGCCACCTTCCTTATCTTCATGGAGCGCTGATATCTTTCCCTTAACCAAGCCCTTCACCTCATCACCGGGCGGTTTAAAAGGCCTCACCTTTCCTGTTTCCCGGTCAAACCAATTCAATCCCGAACTGGTCCCGATCCAAAAACCACCTTGCGCACGCAGGCTCAAATTCTGAACCTTAATTTTGCTCAAACCCGCCACATCCTCCGACTCATGCTGGCACCGAACAAGATCGCCATTGTTGCGGTCCCACTGGAACAGACCATTCGTAGTCCCCAACCAAACCAGCTCCGGATTCTCATCATCTTGAAGCATCGCCAACACAATCATTGGGTCCTCCGTATTCCGGCGGGCGTCCGCAAAGCGATGCTCCCTGAGCCACTCGCGTTGGGGATTAAAGACCGAGAGACCCGATGCCGAGAGACCCGCCCAGATCATCCCCCCACGATCCAAATGAAGCGTTCTGATCCGGTTGTCGCTCAAACTCTGCGGGTTTGATTCACTATGAAGATAAACGTGAAACTTTCCGCTCCCGGGAAAAAATCTCGCAAGCCCTGAGTTCCCGCTGGAAACCCAATACCGGCCGTCTTGATCGATCACCAGTGACGAAAGACCCCGGAATTCATAGTGGGCGAGAAAACGACCCGCCACCGGATCAAAGCGATAAATCCCTTTTGGAGACGTGATCCAAAAGCAGATCGGCGATTCCTCCACGATCGACGTCACGACTCGGGGAGGAGCGACCTCATGAGCGGACAGCGGATCCTGATGGTAGCGACGCAACTCACCTGTCGCAGAATCAAATCGCATCATTCCCATCGATCCCGTCCCCAACCAAACGATCTCGGGAGCGGCCTCCGTGACATGTAACGCCTGAATGATTCCTTGATTGGTATTCCTGGGTGTCTGTTCCCGGAGCGGAAAATGTTCCATCGCTCCGCTGTTCGGATCAAAACGATGCAATCCTCCCCAGTTCGTCCCAATCCACAGCCTTCCTTCGGAGGCGCCCTTAATGCGGATGACGGTCTGCGACGCCAGCCAATCCGTCCTCCCGTCTTCAAAACGATGTTGCTCGAGAAACCGGCCGGTTGTTGGATCAAATTTCGAGAATCCGGAATTCTCCCCACCCACCCAGAGGCATCCGTCAGCCGCGGCATGAATCGTTCTCACACTGAAGCTCCTCACTCCCGCTCCGGGCTTCCGCTCAGGCCGAAACACCAGGAACTCATGTCCATCGTAACGATTCAGGCCATCCGCAGTGCCAATCCAAAGGAACCCGGTATCATCCTGATACACACATTTGACTGAGTCATTCGATAAACCATCCCGGCTGGTGTGATGACGAAAACGCAGATCGACCCTCTCTTCCTCGGCCCAGCCGGGCAACATTCCAAAACCAAGGATCGCCAGAAAAATTACCCATCTGAAACTCGAGTCCGGAAAAATTGAAAGTGGCACAAGCATCCTGACCATCGTATCTTCACCCTCCATCCGTCTTTTCCAAACCCTATTTCACCGGGTCAACCGTTCTCTGAAAAAGAACCGAAAAACACTCTACTCGCGCAGGTGTAGATGGAAAATCCGCTTCATTTCCGCGATTGCCTCGGGATTCGCCTGAGCACTATGCCCTGAAGGCACCACTTTTTCCGAGTCAGCGCCATCGAGATGAGCACTCCAGTAATCCACGATTCCATCCGAGCTTTTGGGATCGTCACTCCGCTTCAAACCTCCTCCTTTTCCGCGGTCCCCGATGATCGAATGATAGGACACCCACGGAGCCAGCGGCTGTTTCAAAGTGAAATTCAACAGAGGGTTCTCCGCTCTCAGGATAGCAACCCCACCTGCCGGATTTGCGTCCAGGGTGAGACGCCGTCCCAGCGGAGTCAAAACCCCGATCGGATCCCCGGGACGATAGAACAAAAGATTTGTCGGAACTCGTGCCAAACGAACTCCCAGCGAACCCATCCAGCCGCTCGCCCTCTCGCTCCCCCGATGGGGTGCTGCGATGAACACCACCCGCTTCACAAATTTAGGCGGAGCCTCTTCCAACATTGTCAACGCCGCCATCCGGGAACGGCTTGGCATCTCAATCTTAAAAATCGGCTTTCGGAAAATTTTCTCGCTCGTTCCCCGGAAGTCCCGGATTTGAAAACTTGCCATCAGGCCTCCCATACTATGCCCGACCAAGACCATCTCGTCGGCATTCTTTCCCGCCCCGGATTTCTTGAGTTCCCCATGCAAGCGCCGCAATTCCTGGCGTAGGGTCGCCGCAGGATAAATCGGCGGCAGTCCTGTCGGATAATAGTATCCGTAAACCTGATAATGTTCCCGAAACACCGGATCTCCGAGGAGCGCGTTGTAGGGCGTCAACCACGTCGCGGGACGAGATCCCATCCCGTGGATAAACACCACCGGGATCTTGTCAGGATCTGGAATCTCCAAACTATACAAACCCATCTGGTCGATGAAGCCCCCGGGTCTCAGAAGCCCCTTTGGTCCTTTCCAACGAATGGTCGGCTTGCTCATCGGTATCACCAGGGGCACCGTAAAATTCGTAGCTATTTTCTCCGTTCGACCGAGGAAAAGCGCCTCGTCCGTCCGGCGTGCATTCACCAGTGATACCCGGGCCTTCCCTTGCTTCGGAAATTCGATCAATGCCGTTGCCGCCGTCGAGATCCCGACGCCATTTAGAAACGGGTATTGCTTCTCCCGCTGGGGCGAGTCGTTGATCTGACACACCATCGGAGCCCCCACACCCGCTCCCTCGACCATCTCAACTCCCTCAACCTTCACCAAATCCGCCGGCTCAATCGTATCAAACTGTGTCGGATCGAACAGGTCTCGCCCTGCTACGATCTCGACTTGATAGCGCTCCGGAGCCCGTTCCCGCCCCCGTCCATCATGCAGCAAGGAAACCGCCTGCCCTACCGCATGACGATACAAGGCCCTGTCCGCTCCCTCTTTCCGAGATCCCCTGACCGTCCGCTCAGCCGCCTCTAGATAAAGATCCAACGCTTCCGCCCCGTCGATCGCCTGGAGCTTGGCCGCCTGCTCCAG
>CALFSW010000227.1 GCA_937916505.1 uncultured Verrucomicrobiales bacterium
GGATGACACCGTAGGGAAGCATGGCGAAGGGCTGCGGGTCGTTTCGGTAAAATTTTCCATCCCCCTGCACGCGGAGGCTGCCGCGGCGGTTGGCATGATCCACGAAGACCAGTTCGCCGCGATAGGAGTGCGCCTTTTCCAAAGGGGGAAACTTCCCCGCCTCGGGGCGGAAAGGTTTCTCTTCGGCGATTGCGTCGCACGAACCGAGAACCAGGAGTAGTGCAACGCCAACGCCGAGCGACCTGAGATTAGGAGTAAGAGTATGATTAAGATTATGAAAATGGCTATGCATTGCGGTCGGGGGAATTGGCGCGGATTAAGCCGACTAACATTGAGACGACCTCGACGAGAGAAGCTTTGCCGTTTGCTGCGATTTCAGAACTTATCTTTCCTTTCGCGACGAGGACATCCAGGCAAGCCGCGTATTCGAGCGCGGAACCGCGGGCTATATCGAAAAACTTGCATCGGTCCTTTGGAGTAAATTTCCCGTTACCTTCGGCAATGTTCAAAGGAACCGATGTCGAAGCTCGATCCAGCTGATTGTATACCGCCATCGACTTCGGGATTGACTCTAACAAGTCAGCCGCCCACCCCACAAAAACAATGGATTCCTGGTAAACGTTCAGCTTTTCGTGGTCAAACCGCTTCATATCAAATTTCTTACTCTTACTCTTAATCTTAATCCTAATCCTAATCTTAATTTTAATCCCCTTCCCCGACCTGCCGCAGAGATTAAGACTAGCGGAAAAATTCGCCGTGAATCACAGAGCCATCACCCTATTGCTGTCGCCAAACTTGTCAGCTTCCACGCCCATGCGCTGGGCCATGAGGAGGAGCAGGTTGCTCATGTGGGCATCCGTATTCACGGGGCGTCCGCAGATCTGGTAATGCGCGGAAGTGAGCGCTCCGTTCGGGTCGAGCGCGTAGCCCTGGAAGCCGGCGGCCGACTTGTTGAGGTCGAGATGGCTGCCGTGCTTCAGGCCGAGCTCGGAACCACCGGCGAGCACGAGTGGGAGGTTGGCGTTGCCGTGGCTGTGGCCGTAGCACATGCCGCTGCCGAAGAGCGCCATTGTCGAACCGAGGAGCGGCTTCCCTGTCAAGTCCTTGGTCTCCGCGAGCCGGGTGAGAAAGTAGCCGAACTGCTCGATGGCAAAGGTGTCGTAGCTGGTGAGCTTCTCCATGTAGCTGGCATCGCCCCCGTGGTGGCTGAGCTGGTGGCGCGACTCGGTGATGCCAATCTCAGGGATGGAGAAGGCGTCCCCCTCTCCGCCCAGGCTGAAGGTGGCCACGCGGGTGAGGTCCGTCTGAAAGGCGAGCACCATGAGATCATAGACGGTGCGGAAATAGTCGCCCGCCTGAGTCTTGGGAACGTCGCGGTTGGTGTGTTTGCGATCGGCATCGGAGATCTCAGGAAGCGGTGTATCGAGCCACGTATCGGCCCGCCGGGTGCGGATCTCCGCCTCACGCACAGAGGTGAGGTATTGGTCGAGGCGGCCTTTGTCTTCCGCGCCAATCTTTTTTTCCAGCTGGCGCACTTCGGCGAGGTTGTCATCGAGCACGCTGGCCTTGCGGCGCAGAGCCTTTCGCCGGGCCTCGATACCGCCCTTCGGTTCCTCGAACATGGATGCGAAGATTTCGCTGCAACGACGGAGCGCAGGCAATTGAACGCCATCTGTGGTCCAGGCGAGGGAACCCTGCGTGAGGGCGATCTCCATCGAGGGGTAGCGGGTGTGTTGCGCGGTGACTTCCGCTATCTTCTGGTCCACAGAAATAGTGTTGCGATCCGAGGGTCCGAGTTTCCCGCCGGTCAGGAAGACGTCGATGCAGTTGTGATGGTGGCCGAGGGCTCCGGGATGGTGCAGTCCGCTGATGGGCGTGATGACATCGCGGTGCTTCTCCAGAGGCTTGAGCGAGCGGGAGAACTGGTAATCCTTCCCCGGCTTGGTGATCTGATAGTTCAGCGAATGGACACCGTTGGCGAGGTAGATGAAGGCGCTGCGACGGGGTGATGCGGTCGCTGTCTCAGCCGCGCGGAGCGGGATCATGCATTCCAGCATCGGCAGAGCGATGCAGGTGCCCATCGCGCGGAGGGCGTGGCGGCGGTCGATCCGCCAGGATTGAGAGAGGTAGTTCATAAATGTTCTTTGTTTCTGGTTCTTGATCAGCGTTTTTTGATCAGGTCGGATAGGGCTACGGCGCGGATGATGTCCTTGATCCGGTAGTCGCTTTTTCTTGCCTCGGTCTGGATGGCGGAGAGGTCGTCCTGGTCGTCAAAAGTGAGCACGCGACGGAGGGCGTAGGTGCAAAGGTGTTCGATGAAGGCCCGCGCGACCTTGTCGCGGTCCTCGAGTAGCAACTGCTTGAACTCGTTGGCGTTCTTGAAGGAACGGTCGTCGGGCATCACGCCGGCGGGATTGATCAAGGGATCCTGCCCCTTGCCGGTCGGGACATGCTCGCGGGTGCGCCACTGGCCAATCGCATCGTAGTTTTCCCAGGCAAAGCCCAGAGGATCGATATTCGCATGGCAGGACGCACAGTTCGCGTCTGTGGCGTGCGCTTCCAGTCTCTGGCGGACGGTCACCTTGTCACCTTCAGGCGGAACGGGCTCGATGGGATCCACGTTGGCTGGCGGCGGCGGCGGGGTCTTGTTGAGAATCACTTCGCTGAGCCAGACGCCGCGGTGGACGGGGCGATGGCGCGTGCCGTCCGAGGTCAGCCCAAGCACCGCGCCCATCGTCAGCAGGCCGCCGCGTCGATCCCCGGGTTGGAGCGAGACGCGCTGGAAGTCGCCGATCTTCGGCTCCGGCAATCCGTAGAAATCACAGAGGCGGGCGTTGACCACGGTCCAGTCTGAATCGAGAAAATGATCGATCGGCAGGTTCTTCGCGAGCATCTCGCGGAAGAACTCCACTGGTTCGGCCCGCATACTCGTCTCAAGCCAGTCATCGTAGGTCGGGAAGAGCTTTTTGTCCGGCGGAAACATCCCCACGCGGTGCAATTGCAGCCACTGCCGCGAGAAGTCGTCGATGAAGCGGTTGATCCGCTCGTCCGCCAACATCCGGTCCACTTCCTTCCGCAGTCCGTCACCGCTCAGCGCGCCACCTTTGGCGGTAGCGAAGAGACCTTCATCCGCCATCGAACTCCAGAGAAAATACGAGAGCCGCGAGGCGAGTTCCCAGTCTGTGAGACGCTCGCGAGCCACGGGATTTCCCTCGACGAGGTAGATGAAGTTTCGAGACGTCAGCACTCGCAGCATCGCCCCGCGATACGCATCGGCTCTCTTTTCGCCCGCTTCGCGATCGGTGCGGTAGGATTTCAGGTAGTTCTCCAGCTCCTCCCTCTTCACCGGTCGCCGCCAAGCGCGTTCGGCGAAGCGTTGCAGATGTTCCGCGACCCCCTCGGGTGCGGCGTCATCCGGCGGCAGCACGCCCTTTCGCCGGGCCTTCTCCGCCTCCGACACCAGCGGACCCTCCCATTCGATCCAATCGAGGATCACCGTTGAAAAGATGCCGTTTCCTTTTTCATCGAACATCTGCGGGGCGTTCGGATTCAGCAGCAGAGTCTCGCTGCTGTGGGTGAAAAGATGCCCGCCCCGGCTGGTAAGGGCATTGCGGAAGGCGGCGCCGGCCCTTCGGTCCACCACATCGGTGGCCACCACGGCGAAATCCAGGTTCGTGGGCATTTCGAGGAAGATCTCGAATTCATAAACTTGCGGACCGTCCTCCGGGGCCGTGATGTCGAATTCGATGAGGCCCTCCACGTTCTCCTCACTGGTTCTCTTGCCAATGCTGAGGTGGGCGGGCTGCCCACCGGGAGGGCGGATTCCGCTCGCCTGGAGGCGGAGTTTGTAAAGCCCGCTGTGTTCCGGACCTGTCTTTCCAAACCAGTTGGGCTGGAGCGCGGTCTCGACGCGGCCCGGGAAAAGGAGGTATCGAAGCGGCCGCTTGATGCCGAACCGGTCCAGCACCTCCTGCTGTTTTTCGCCGCCGCCGTAGCGCAGCTCCGCCGCCGTCTTGCGGACTTTGCGAGCCTCGCTGGAAGCCGTAGGAAAAGCGCGGTCCAGTACGAGTTCCGCGGCGCGGTAATAGCGATCCACATGTGAGGGCGAAAGCGACAGCTCCGAGCCGATGCGCTCAAACCCGTGCCACAGAGTGTCCTCATTTAACTCGCCCGGTTTCGTCGGATCGTAGCGTATGCCCAGCAGGTCATAGACGGTGTTCTGATACTCCTTCCGGCTCAGGCGATAATGTGCCACCGCAGGACGTGCCGCCATTCGCGCCGCCTTGCCTTCTTTGAGCCTCGCGTCGAGTTCAGCGATGAAGGTCGCGATTTCGTCCTGCTTCGGTTGCGGCTCGTCTTCCGGAGGCATCTCGCCGCTGTTGACCTTTTCGATCACCTCCGCCCAAAGATGGCTGTCTTCGCCCATTCCAAAATTGCGCGAGAGCTGATCGAGGCGCAGATCCCCCTTCTTTTTGTCCGGGCCGTGGCAGCTGGTGCAATGCGTCTCGAGAAAAGCCTCAAACGGTTCCCTGGCCGAAACCACGGTGGTCACGGTGAAGGAGACAAGGAGGAGGAAGCTATAGCGGCTCATGGTCGTCGGCATCGTGGAATCGATTGTTAAAGGGGATGATTTTCTTTTGACGGAAAGGACAGGAAAGCCGCCGTGGGAAGGACCGGATGGGGGAGAAAACGGTGGTTTGGCGTGGCGGTGGTGGCGGTCTTCCGAAAGCTGGAGATGTTGCTTACGTCTGGGTGAAGACGTTATATATCACGATGCAGCCTCATTTTTTCTTCGTTGGGGGCGCCTTGGTTGGCTCCTCCGCCAAGGTAGAGGTTTTTCGGTCGGGAGTGAAGGCTCCCCAAATCACTGCTAGGAAATTTCTTTTGGCGGGGGGG
>CALFSW010000228.1 GCA_937916505.1 uncultured Verrucomicrobiales bacterium
CTGACCGTTCGCGGTGCTATCAGCAGCGACCGTTCCGCTGCCCTCGTCGAGGGCCCAGTGGGCCACCAGTTCGGCGCGACTTAGAAGTGGGAATAGGGGCAAGAACAAGAAGAGGCGTGTGTGCATTTTCATTATTTCGTCATCCTATCAAAAGAGACTTCTCGTGAAAAGCGAAAGTGGCCCAATCCTGCTTGGCCGCATTGCGCCAAGTAGAATGAGCTACAAATCCACTATGGCCTGGTCGTCACCACGAGCCGGGCGTAGCGCACGGGAGTGCCTGAAGTGACCGGAGCTGGGGCTCGCCAGTGACGAAGCGTGACACCATCGCCCCCCTCGCTGGAACCCAAATACACCGCAGTTCCGCTTTCCCAATCCTTAAGGTCGGGAGAAAATTCGATCAAAAACTCTGCCTCGTCGGCCCCGGCATTTGCGGAGATCGTCGCCACCAGATAATCATCGAACGAGCCGTTGTCCTCGAGATTCTGGATCGAGACCGAAATTCCGGACTGCGGATTGACGAGCGCGTAGGCGAGGAGTTCTTCGGGTGTTGAACCCGTGAAGGGGAGTGCGTCGGATCGGCCCGGGCTACCGCCGAGGTCAATACTCGCACGCCAACTGGCGGCCTCGCCCGGGTCCGGGTTCGATTGAGGTGCGATCAGAGTGAGCGAGTCACCGCCACCATCAGCGGACAACGGCCAGGGGGCGCGGTCATTGTAGCGCAAGCTCTGGATCGGGGAGCCATCAGCGGCGGTGAGCAACAGGTTCTCGCCACCGTTGTCGAGTTGGCCGGTGTAGCTGCCGGCTACGGGAAGACCACTGCCAAACGCAGCCACAAAGGCATCAAGATCCGCAACCAGTAACAGCCGCTCGCCGGGGGCGAGGATCGCATCGTCAGGGAAGGCGAATGTGATGCCACCATTGAAGACGACCCCGGCGAGGCTGATCGGCACCCCGGCGATGTTCATCAGCTCAAGATACTCCGTAACTTCAAGTGGCCCGGACGGGTTGTAGAAGATCTCGGAAATAACGAGGTTGGCGGCGGAGGCGGAGAGAGCGGAATTGAAGGTCGCCTGGTTGAGGGCGCTCCATTCGCTGCCGTCAAAGCTACGCGCGAGGACGGTCGTGGCGGTATTGATTGGAATCGCGTCGCTTGGGGCGTTGAGAGCGGTGATGTCGATCTGCAGGTCCATGCCCATATCGGAGCTCCCCGCGCTCCCGTTGTGGACTTCAACCGCGATGACGTTGGTGCCCTCGACGAAAGCCGATGGCGGGAAGGTGAAGTTGTCGATGTGCCCCTCGGTGACGTTGCTATCGCTGAGTGCCGTCGTTTCGAAGGTCACCGGATTGGCGGGCATGTTGTCGCGGGCAATCTCGATGCCGTTCAAATAGACGATCGCTCCCCCGTCGGACATCACGCGGGCGGTGGCGTCAGTGATCAGGTTCGCACCGGTGGCCTCGATCTCCCTGCGGAAATAAATCGTGACGTGTTGGTCGGGGTTAATCTTCGGCCCGCCAAAGGGATGGCCGTTGATGGAACCGAAACCGAGTGGGGCGACTCCGGTGGACCAGCTCGAATCATCGTAGACTGGTTCCTTCCAGGCTCCAGCCTGATCGCTGCCGTCATCGAGGTAACGCCAGCCCGTCGCCCCGGCGTCCAACAGGGTTGAATCGTTCACCGCACCATCAATCCTGACCGCGCCCGGGTTGATCCCCCCGCCAGGCAGCCGCGGGTCGCTGCCGTCGGTGGTGAAGTAGATGTCTCCGGTTTCGTTGGTGATGATCAGGCCAAAACCGTCCGGGACGCTGCCCCCATGTTGGCTGAAGACAGGCGGCTCGATGTCCGGGTAGAGACCTGCGGCGCGAAACTGACTGATGGTGATCGGCGTGCGTCTGGGAAACCAAATGTTATACTCTCGGTTGAGCCCGTTCTCAAAATCCACCAACGTCCGCGGTCTCGCGTCAACGTGGTCGCCCCAGCGCGCGCTCTCGGCTTTCATCGCGACGCGAATCCCGTCGGCCCGCGCAGCCCACTGCGCCATCCCGTTTTCGGGAGTCAACGCCCCACCGTTGAACAGGTGCTTGTAGGCCCGGTCGGCGAAACGCAGGGCATACTCCGGATTCCTTTTCAGCCACGCATTGACCGAGGTCGGACGATGTTCGACGCCAGACCGCGGATGGGTGATGGAATTGATGTTCACGTTCCCGGTGGAAAGGCCGTTCAAGCCGGCCCGTTCGGCATCATGACAGAAGAACATGTACTTGCCCGGGGGATTCACTTGGCGCATCGCGCGGACGTTATTCTGATCCCAGTCGGTATTTCCGGCGTGAAAGTTGAGGACCAGGTAGTCGATGAAGCTATCGAGATCAAGATACTCCTCCACCGCAGAAAGGTCGCCTGCCTCAGCGGCGTCGAGCACGGCCCGCCAGCTATCGAGCATGCGCGCACTGACCTCCGCCGGAGTTCCCTTGATCACCTCGATGTTGTTACCGCCGACAATCCTAAAGCCTTCCCAATCTTCCTCCTTGCCGCCGAAGCGCTCGGCGGTCCACTCTTCCTCGATGCGTTCGAACAAGTGGTGCAGGCCAAAGTAGAGTCCGTTGAAATAGACATGAACCTCGTTCTGGAGCGCCTCCGGATACCCCATCGCGGTGCGGGCGTCGCGAAACCATTGATCGCGGATATACATGGCATACTGGCGCACCGCAGCGGTTGGGTGGATCCATGAATTTCCGTTGCCGCCGCGCAAGATGATCTGGTTGAAGGTCTCGGTCGGAGCTCCGGAGCCGAATAGCGGAAAGTTCAGTTTACCCGCGCCGTATTCATTACGGAAGGCGAGGCGGAAGTTATGTTTCCCCCGGTTGGCATTGCGCGAAGCATTGCCGTTCATGCGCATTCCGGCGTCGAGCTGGACCGGTGCGCCGTCCTTAAAGTCGATCATCTCCACCGAGACCCGGCGCTCCGAAGCTTCGCCGGCATCGGTCGGGTTGACCTGGATGCCGGTCTGTTGGTCGAACAGGTTGGCGATGTCGGTGACGATGGAAATTGTCGGCAGGTCCCGCAGCGACTCCTTGAGCTCTTCACGCGTGTAGATCGTTCCGACCACGTCCGGGTCCATCTGAAAATCCCCTGGGATGGCGTTGCCGTTTCGCTGCCTCCACGGCAGCGGGTAGCCGGGCGGCTGCGCGGGCTGGTTGAGCACGTCATCGAGAAACAGGTAGGTCTGGGTATCTACGTTTGACGGACGAAATCCGGTTTTGAAGGCGGCGGCGCGCAGGGCGGTGCTCGTGGTGATGTCTACTCGCGCCGAGGGCGGTGTCTTGGCGTCAATTGCGACCACTTGGGTGCCGTTGCCAAGCGTCGGGGTGCTGCCATCAGTGGTGTAGACGATGGTGGCTCCAGGCGTGGCGCAACCAATGGTGAGGTCGAAGGGGGCGTCGAAAAAGCCGCGATCGATGTCAAAGGTGGTGTCGCGCACATAGTCGGTGAATTCGATGCCTGCATTTGGAGCACCGGGGGTGGGTGCGGCGAGGTAGCCGCCAATGGTGCCACCGGAGAGGTCGCGGGTCTCGCCGCTGAGACGCGGCACGAGGAGCACATCCGAGCTACCGATGGTGTCGTTGAGCACCTGGAAGGAGAGCACGTTTTCGCCGCCCAACAGTTTACCCGCGAAGTCGATCGCAAAGCCCACCATCTCATCGCCTTCGCGAACCTCGCCACGGGTGGTGGCGAGGGAGTCGAAGGCCAGGGTGTCAGGCAGGTTGGCCGAAGCGACAAGGTCGCCGTTCAGGTAGGCTGCGAAGCCATCCTCGTAGAACAGGTCGAGGGTCATGCCGACCACCTCGGCGGGATCAGCAATGTCGAACGGGATACGGAGATAAGCGCTGGTGGCTTTGGAACGCATCGCAGAGTTGGTATTCCCGCCAGCGCCGATGAAGCCCGGAAAGTTATAGCCGTAACCAATCCCCGTTTGCGCGGAGTTCCAGGCCGAGTCATCGAAATCGACCAACTGCCAGGAGTCTCCGATATCAGCGAGCGGGGCGGTCCAAGTGCCAGAGGTCGGCCAAGGAACAAAGGTCACCGCCTCGGTGGCCGCGTTCGTGCCCGTGCCGTATGCGACCCCGAAAAACTGGCTGGGGTATTCCGGCGTGAACTGGCTCAGCGGAGTGCTGCCATCGGAGTCGATGAGCGCCAAATATTCACCACTGCCCGCAAGCGAGAAATTGGTGTGCAGTTCCAACAGCGGGTCCCGGCGATCCTTGCCCGAAGCGAAGACGGTGAGGTATCCGCCTGCTGGAATCGACACATCGGGCAGCAACCATTTCGTCAGATTGGAAACGCTGTCCGTTAAGTAAAGGCCATCGGTCGAAGCAGGAACCGCTCCCGGATTGTGCAGTTCAATCCAATCGGAGGCTTCGCCATCGCTGTCGAGATATGACCCATCATTGTCGGCGACGAACTCGGTGATGGACAGCTGGGCTGAGGCGACAACAGGAAACAGCAGAAGGAAAAGTAACGCCAAGACGGCGCGCTGGATGGAGATTCTGAACATAAAGTGAACCCTAGGAAGCCCCGCAGCCCGTCACTGGGCAAGCGTAATCTCGGTTCTTACCGACAGGT
>CALFSW010000229.1 GCA_937916505.1 uncultured Verrucomicrobiales bacterium
GCAAAGCCCTCCAATGGACAAACTAAACAATTCTGTCCGGCACCCAAACTCAGGGCTCGGAATTCCTGTAATCCCAGCATCTCCTCGCTCCAAGCAGCCATATGATCCAGCCTTAAAAAAATTAACGAGTTGGTCTGCTTTTTTCGTCGTCGCTGACTACCGTCACCGGCTGCCGGCCCAACTCAGTGTGCTTTGGAGGAAAATGAAAAGGCAAACAAAGGTCTTGTTGTCTTTTCCAAGACAAGAGATGAAATCATGAAGTAGTGCGAGGATGAGTCGTGGTTATTTGGGAACGCTTTTCAGCTCGGTGATCACTCCGGTTCGCCATGCTGCCAAGCTGATCTCTATTCGTTTGGCGATCTCCGGTTTCTCGTCGATCAGATTTTTTGATTCTCCGGGATCCTCAACGATGTCGTAGAGTTCGGGGCCTTTCTTGCGGGAGATGAACTTGTAACGTTGTTCCATCCAGGCTGATTCCTTGCCGTCCTTGTTCAGAAATCCAAGTGGCTTCTTCCGCTCGGTTTGTTTGCCAGCTACAAATGGAAGGAGGTTGACGCCATCATAGATCCGGTCATTTGGTAATTCGATTCCAAGAGCGGCCATGATGGTGGGGAAGTAGTCCGAGGTGAAACAGGGCGCGTTCACGGTGCGTGCTTTCTTGACCTTGGCCGGCCAAACGAGGAGGCCGGGAACGCGAATACCGCCTTCGTTGAGGGAGAGTTTGAATCCTTTGAGATTCTTTGCGGTTCCGACATGACGGGGCGAACCCTGGCGTGCCGGGCCATTGTCGGAGCAAAACCAGACCATGGTGTTGTCCGCGATGCCGAGCGATTTCAACTCTGCCCGCAGGCGTCCGACCTGTTCGTCCATCGCGGTGAGGCAGGCGTAGTAGTGTTGGGCGGGCTCGGGCTGGTCCTGATACATCTTGCGATACTTTGGTCCTCCGACGACAGGGGAGTGGGGGGTGTGAAACCAAACCGCTGCAAAAAACGGAGTCTCTTCCCTGGCCGCCTTTTGGATGAAAGGAATGGCCCGGTCCATCACAACGCGGGAGTCATCGCCTTTCGTGTTCTCGGTCACTTTTTGCCCCGGGCCCGTGAAGTAGTCATTCCCGTAAGCCTTGGCTGGTTCCCCGGTTTTCTTGGCCGCCTTCTTCTTGAGCGGGCCCGGGTCAACGAGCGGATCCCATGTGGGCACCTTCGACTCGGTGACGAAAGAGACATCGACATCACGCTCCCAGGGCGGGCAGTAGTAGCGTTCGGGCTTCTTGGCAAAGGTGCCCCAGCGTTTTTGATCACCCATCTCTTTGGAGAGGGTGCCGAGATGCCATTTGCCAAAGTGGCCGGTGGTATAGCCCTGTTTTTTGAGGACCGAGGTGATGGGGATTTCGGTGGGTTCCAACATCCCGGCCATCGCGAAGGTGATTCCATAGCGGTAGGGATTCCTCCCGGTAAGACAGCTGCCTCTCGTGGGAGAGCACATCGCGGCTCCTGAGTAAAAACGGGTGAAGGTCACCCCTTCACGATGCATTTGGTCCAGATGGGGCGTTTTGAGATGGGGGTGCCCGTTGTAGCCGACATCGCCCCAGCCCTGGTCGTCGGTCATGACGAGGATGATGTTGGGCTTTTCGGCTCCGGAGGTGGCCACCGGGAGAAGAGCGAGCAGCGGGAGGATGAAGCAGAGAATTTTCATGATGAAGTCAGACTACAGATCGAGGTGAGAGGTGGCAAGGGGCCGGATCGTGTCCTATTCAACGGCCTTTCCTGTTTTTCCCCGATTTTTTGACTTCCGGAGCCGCGTCCCTCGGGAGCCACTTTGCGAGAGATTGCCTCATCGTTTGATGGTCGGGATGTTTGGCCAGATTGGTGAACTCATCGGGATCGTTTCGATGGTCGTAGAGTTCCTCGGCTCCGTCGGCGTAGCGGATGTAGCGCCAATCTTTTGTGCGGATGGCGTGGTTCTCGTAATAGCTGGTGGAGATCACCGGCTCCTTGCGTGGAGCGACCGGGTTGTTCAGTTGAGGCTTCAAACTGAGGCCTTCAAGATGTCGGTTCTGCGGCAGGTCGCAGAGATCAACGAGAGTGGGATAGATGTCGAGGAGGCTGACTGCTTCACGGCAATCGTCACCCTTGGTGATGGTTGGCCCGGCGATGATGAAGGGCGTTCGGGTCGATTCCTCCCAAAGCGTTCGCTTTGCCCAATGCTGTTTCTCGCCCAGATGAAAACCATGATCACTCCAGAGGACGACAATGGTGTTTTCCTTGTTGGGGCCCTCATTGAGTCCGTCCAGGATGGTGCCGACACACATGTCGGCGAAGCTCACGCAGGCCAGATAGGCGTGGACCATGCCACGCCAGTCTCCTTTTTCCAAAACCTCGGCATGGGTGGGTTCAATGTTGAGCCTTCGGTTGAAGTTCGGAGGAAGATCGGTCAAATCCGAGAGAGGGGCTTTGGGGAGTGAGATCTTTTCACGCTTGTATAGATCAAACCACTTTTGCGGAACAAACATGGGGACGTGGGGTCGAAAGATTCCGACTGACATGAAGAACGGCTTTTCGTGTTTCTCCTTCAAAGCAGCGGCCGCGTTTTTGGCCAAGACGTAGTCGGCCATCTCATCATCGGAATCCGGGTAAGCCCCCCAGTCCCAGGCGCCGCCCGGCCAGTTCATCTGTTTCTTGGGACGTGGACCACCGTGGCCGCCAAGATTGACGTCAATGGCTTCTTTGAGCCTACCCGTAAAACCGTGGTGGAGAATCTTTCCTCCCGACAAGGTGCGATAGCCCTCTTCCTTGAAGTAGGCCTGCATGCAGGGGACGTCATTGAGTCGTTTGATGGTCTGATAAGAAGGTCCCAGGTCATAGGAGCCATGCGTCGTGGCATGGACGCCGGACATCACGCTAACTCGTGAGGGAGAACACACCGGCACCACGCAATGGGCATTAGCAAAATTCCGGCCTTCTTTGGCAAGGCGATCCATGTGCGGAGTCTCGACATCGGGATGTCCTCCCAGAAAGCCAACCCAGTCATTGAGATCGTCGATGCAAATCATCAGGACGTTCGGTCGCCGGGAGGGCTTCTCATCGGCTCCGTAAAGGGGCAGGGAGGATAAGACTCCGAGACAAACCGCCTGGATGATTTTGATCATCTGGGGAGTAACTTACTTTGTTTCGCTTGCTTCCTTTTTGAAGACATCGAACTCGGGATTCACGCATTTCTTGCCCCAGCGTTTGTAGATCGCGCGGAGATTCTTTTCGGATTCGGGCTGTTCCCCTTGGTCATCTGTGGCTTTGATCCAAGCTGTGAGAAGATCGCGATGGCGTTTGAGTTCATCGTCACACCCGGGGTCGCCGGCGAGGTTGTTGATTTGATGGGGATCTTTTTCGAGGTCGTAGAGTTCTTCGGCCGGGCGTTTCGCAAAGAAGGCCCGCTCGGGAATCTTGCCGAGTTCGCCCTTGGCATGAAGTTCGCGGAGTCGCTTCGTCTGGGCCTGGCCATCGCGGTATTGCGGCTGGAGGAGAATGCGATCGGTCATGAAGTTGCGGAGATAGCGATATTTTTCGGTCCGCACGGTGCGGGTCCGGTCGATGGTGTAGTCACAGCGATCTCGGGCCGAGACGACGTGATCACGTTCCTTGTAGTTCTCTCCGAAGAGGTCCTCGCCGTGGAGGTAAGCGGGGAGTTCAATCCCTGCGAGAGCGAGAGTGGTGGCCGAAATATCGAGGGCGCTGATCAGTTCATTGCGGACTTCCTTTTTCGGAATGCCGGGTCCCGAAATGATGAGCGGAACGTGAACGCCGCCCTCGTAGCAGAATTGCTTGTGTCGGAGGGAGTGGTTGTTGCCGTGATCGGAAAAGAAAAAGACGATGGTGTTTTTTAAAAGTCCATCGGCCTTGAGGCGCCTCATGATTTCTTTGACATGGCCATCGGTGACCCGGACGGTGTCGTAGTGGTGGGCCCATTCCTGGCGGAAGAGTTCCTCATTGGGGAAGTAGGGAGGGACTTTCATGGTCGCGGGATCGACTTTGTTTTGCAGCTTTTTGGTGTTGGTCTTGCCTCCGCCGAGTTGAATTTGTCCAAACCATGGTTGGCCTTCCGGAACAGCGTTCCAATCGGCTTGGCCCTTTTTTCCGTAGAAGCCCTTCTTTTGTCCGGGTTTGGGCTTGGGCTTTTGGCTTTCGGCGGAGTAATGATCCTTCCGGTTGTAGATGAAGTTGTAGTCATCTTTCCCTTTATTGAAAGTGGCGTAGCCGTGCTCGAGGAAAATTTGCGGCAGGGTCTTGATCCCTTCAGGAAGGTGGATCGCCGCTTCAGGGCTGCGTGAGGAACGATGTTGATGCGTGCCCGTGGTGGTTTGATAGACTCCGGTGATCATGGCGGAGCGACAGGCCGAACAGACCGGAGCCGGAACGTAGCATCGGGAAAAGCGCACTCCGCCCGAGCTCAGCTTGTCCAAGGCGGGGGTTTTACCGGCGTTCACGGGGAAGCCATAGGATTCCATCCACGGTGAAAGGTCTTCGCAAAAGATCCACAGGATGTTCGGCTTGGAGGCAGCGGAGGCGGTCACGGCAAGTGAGCAAAGGGTCAGAAGAAAAATGGAAAAGCGCTTCATGGGCGGTTAGCTTAGATCTTTTGTCTGGTGAATCCAGATCGAAGAGCGATCTTCGGATTCAATCGCTTTCTCACAAGTTTCCATGAAATCCCTCCTCTTCACCTTTTTTCTAACCGCATCTCTTTTTGCAAGGAAGCCCAACATCATTCTCATTATGGCCGATGATGTCTCGTGGGAGTGCTTTTCCTGCTACGGCGCGGAGGACTACAAGACCCCCAACATCGACGCTCTCGCTGCAAATGGAATTCGCTTTCAGCATTGTTATTCGACACCCATCTGCACGACCTCGCGGGTTAAGCTCATGACCGGAAAATACAATTTCCGGAATTACACCCACTTTGGATATCTCAATCCGGATGAAAAGACCTTTGCCCAATTACTCAAATCCGCAGGATACAAAACGGCCATTGCAGGGAAGTGGCAGCTTAGCGGGCTCTATCACGGGGCCCCGGGGAATCAGGATGCCAGCCGTCCCGTGAAGGCGGGCTTTGACGAATACTGTCTCTGGCAACTCACGGCCCAGAAAGCCAGCAAAAGGGGAGGAGAACGATTTTGGAGCCCCCCTCTTGAGCAAAACGGCAGGTTCCTCACCAAGGAAGACAATCATGAAAAGTACGGACCCGATATCATGTCCGACTTTCTCTGCGATTTCATGAAGCGCCACAAGGATGAGCCTTTCTTCGTTTACTATCCCGCCGTGCTGGTTCATGATCCCTTCGTTCCCACGCCCGATACCATCGCCGACCGCCCGCGCACCCATGAGTCGAACAAGCAACCCAAGGACAAAGCCGCCCGCAAAGCCAACTTCGTTGCCATGGTGCAATACCTCGACAAGATCGTGGGCAAAATCGTCAAGCAGATCGATGACCTCGGTCAACTCGAGAACACCATCATCATGTTCACGGCTGACAATGGAACCAATGTGTCTCTGACCTCCCGTTGGAACGGACAGGAGATCAAAGGGGGGAAGGGGAGCACCACCGACATGGGGACCCACGTTCCCTTCGTGGCTTCGTGGCCGGGGAAAAGTCCCAAGGGGCTCGTCTCAAATGATCTCATCGATTTCACCGATTTCTATCCCACTCTCGCCCAAGCTGCCGGTATCAAGTTGGGAAAAGAAGATCCCTCTGACGGCGTCAGTTTTCTCCCTCAACTCCAGGGTGAAAAAGGCACGCCCCGCGACTGGGTTTTCTGCCACTACCAGCCCTACTGGGGGAGGTTTAAAGGCACCCAATTCGCCCGCACCCAGATCCATAAACTCTACCCCGATGGTCGTTTTTACAATGTTCCCAATGACCTCAAGGAAGCGCAAAAGCTGACCAAAACCGAGAAGCCTGCTCACGCGATCCTCACCAAGGTTCTTGAGTCTGCCCCGCCACCAACCAGCAAAGGTGGCAAGGTCGCCAAAGAGCGCCCGACCTACCCCAATTGGAAACCTCTCTCCAGGGAGTGATTTCGTGACCTCGGCCTGCTATCCCAAATCGGACAGTGGGGACGATGCCCGGCGACTTGCGGATCAACACCGTTCGGCCGAGAAAATCGATGAATCCCGTTAAAACTCCAAATATACGACGACCTCAGCGGATTAATACCCTTCCGCGGCTGACTGGGTTTCTGGTGGTCGCCCTGACGCTGGTGTTACCGGGGTGTATCAATTGGTCTGACGCTCCCATGATGCACCGCCACGATAATTTGGAGGGGGGCAATCGCGGAACTTTCGATACCGCTTTTCCGAAGGCGAAGCTGGCAAGCGCGGTCTACCATCTGCAGATGGAAGATGGAGGAGGCTACCATGTGGTATCTGAGCAGTTTTTGTTTCGGAGCGAGAATGGTCAGCTTCATTACGGCGAAATCAATCGTGCCGGCAAGTTTACTGAACGCGAAGTGACCTTCATCAAGGCGCTGCCGGATAATTTGGCAGGGAAGCTCATCCGGGGGCCGGATGCTCCATTGGCGAATGCCGTCCTGGTCTCCGGGCCTTGGACTTTCACTGACAACGGGATGCGAAAATTTCAGTTTGAATTCACTTTAGGAGAACGTGCCGGGCTTTGCACCACCGATTCCGACGGCACCAACCGCCAAGTGCATTTCTTTGTGAATGATTCCCAAGGATCCTTCTGAGGGATCAAGCGACTTCCAGCATCCCTTAAGGACGCATTAGGGAGGTCATTCAATGACCCGTAGTTGAAATCACGGGCTCTGAACCTTGATCCCATCAGGGCCTCGAATGATCCAGGGATGATTGGCTTCGTTTCCTGGGGTTTTAGGGATCCCTACTTACTATCGGGACTTTGCTTTTCTTGTTCTTCGCCCGCGATCAGGGATCCGGAATGGAAATCGAGCCATGCTTTCCGGTAGGAGGGGAGGGCATAAACCCGGGTGAGGTTTTTGCCCTTTTGAGAACCCGCTACGGCCTTGGACGTCCAGAGATCCCAGCGGGTTCCGTCGTCACTTACGAAGAGGCCTTCATCGAGCTGCCCGCTTTTGATTGTCGTTTTATTTTCGAAGGCAAAGGCGGTCGCGCTTTCCTTTAAGAAAATAATCAAGAGTTCCTGACCGGCGAACTTTTCGATTCGTACCGGATTGTCTCCCAGAAAATCAAAGGGCCAGGCCTTGGTTTTTTCTCCGATTTCGATTCCAAGGACGAAACGCTTTCGGTCTTTCCATGCTTTTGTGTCAAATTTCCTGGCACTGGGATCGAGATTGAGAACGGTCGTATTGGGATGCTTTTCCCGCCACTCTCCCCAAGAGGTGATGATCGAGGGAATTGGTTTGAGGGTCGTTCCCTTGAGCGGGCCCGCCATGGCTTCGCCAAGGAGATGACTCCAGAGTGATCCGGTTTGGAGGTCGCGCATGACAAGGCTGCGCTGCCAGAGTTTTCCCGAGACCTGAAAGACGAGTCGTTTCTCATGCTTCGGATTTTGAGCGGCGTACACGACGCCGTTGAAGCAAAGATGTCACCAGGTCGCCGCGATGGGCGTTCCTCCCAGGGTGTCATTGATGATCTCTCGCCGGGGCCCCGTGAGCATGTTGATGGGATAGGCCCGGGCGTGACCATCGAGTGTGAGAGCCAGAACGAGATCCCGGTCGGCAATCGACTTCACCTCGCCCGCTTTGACAAAGGGAGCGTCCTCAATGGCGGGCAATGGCTTCATCAGCGTGCGGGGTTGGAAGGCTCTTTCTTCACAAGCCTGCAGGCCAATCAAAGAAGCGGTTAGAATTCCAAAGTGTAGTCCCGGTTTCATCTTGTTGAGACAATAGGGAGAGAGCGCGCATTCCAAAGGAATGAGTTGGGAAAAGCTTCCTTCGGAGATCTTCGAAAGGAAGGCGTTCTCAAAATCTCTTGTCGACTGGCAGCTCCCTCAGCGACATCACCATCATCGGTTTCGAACTCTTCTCCACCGCCCTCGCCCTCGCCGACGTCCCCACCGACCGCACCACCATCGTGCAAACCCTCCCCGTCAGCCGCGAACAAGTCAGCTACATCGGCATCTACGCCAAAAACACCCGCTCCGAATTCACCAAAATCGAGCGCCTCAAATAAGCTTATACGGAGCGTGGTTCGGTGTGCCCCTTTGGGTAGTGTGAACCTACGTCTTTTCAAATTCTCACGCCTTTTGAGTGACCGGAATTGCCCAGGACCGTGTCTCAATCACCAATAGATCTCCTCATTACAAGCCCCATGATGAGGATTTCCGGACGATCGCAAAGGCGGTCTCAACTCTCCAGGAAGCCGACCCGCAACTATCGCCGGGTGCTTCGCTCCAATGCCCGGTAATCCCAAGAAGCAAGGTTAACTGGTAAGATGGCCACCACCCGGAAATCGTGGATCTGCCTCAGTAATCTGGAATTAAACTCCACAAAAAATACTGATGTGAAACGAGTTGACAAGATTTCTTTTAAACTATGCCCGGCATATTTTTCCCGAAAATGTTGTTCAGGTCGATCGGTTGCGTAAATCCCTCGCGGAGTTCGAGCTTGTTGACTGACTTGGCCATGCCGGCGACGAG
>CALFSW010000230.1 GCA_937916505.1 uncultured Verrucomicrobiales bacterium
TCGCCGGGGCCATTTGGCGATCCAGCTTTGTCTACTTCATCACTCATCTTTCTTGCTTCGCCGTGGCAGGATTTGCGGTTTACGGAATCGTCGAACGAACACTGGAAAGTGCCATTGCATTTGGCATTGCCGTCGGAATCTCACTTTCCCTGTGGATCTTAAACTGGTTCATGGCCGACCGATGCAACTGCCAGCTTTGTCAGGCCAATCTGATGCGTAGGCTGGGCTGCGGCACTCACCCCGCCGCAAAGCGGTTGTTTTGGAGCTTTCGATTTCGCATTGCCTGCTCCGTGCTGGCCACCCGGACCTTTCGGTGCCCCTACTGCGGGGAAGACTTCAATCTTCGGATCCCCAACTTTCCCGAACAAGAGCAAATGGCACCTCCCCGACGCAGTGTTTCTCTCCGGCGATCAGGGAAGATCCCGCCCAAACGGAGGTAGTTTCTCTTTGCTGTTCTGACGCCACCCCTGTTTTCTCGGGAAATGAAACTTTTTTTCGGTCTTCTCATCGGGCTTGTCGTTGGAGGCGCTCTCGTGATCGGAGGATATTTCTTTCTCGAATCCCGCGAACTGGGAGATGACTCCGTCAAAATCATTTTCACCGAGAAAGAGGTTCAAGATAAGATTGGCGAGGACTTCCCGAAGACAGAAAAAATCCTTCAATATATTCCGGTCGTGATCCAAGAGCCCGTGGTCCGGTTCCTCGGAGAGTCCAACCGGGTTCAGCTCTCGGCGAAGGCTTCCGTCTCCATCCCTTTCCTAAGAACGGACGACGTCGAAGGAGTATTTACCGGATCAGTCCGGTACGAGAACGAAGACAAAACGCTCCGAATCTCCGATCTCACCGTGGAAAGCCTCACGACTGAATCCCTCCCCACGCAATACCAGGAGGCGGTCCGCCTAGCACTCACAGTTGCAGCCCGGAAATATCTCGACGACCATGTCGTATACACGTTGGAACCAAAAGATTATGCAGGAAAGATGGCTGAGATGTTTGTCCAGAAAATCAACGTTAAAAAGGAACGTCTTGAGGTCGTTCTCGGCCTTTGATTCCTGCCACCTCCCGACACGGAGTTGACACGCGCCCTGCCCTCGCATAATTCCAGCTCGTTATGGCACAAGAAACAACCCTCATTCTTTTCAAACCCGACGCGATCAAGCAAGATCTCGTCGGCACCGTCCTCGCCCGCTATCAGGCCGAGGGATTTAAAGTTCGCGGCATAAAAATGATGTCTCTTTCCGACGAAATTCTCGCCGAACACTACTCTCACATCGCTGAAATGCCCTTCTTCCCTTCTGTTCGGGGATTCATGCAGGAGGCCCCTGTCATCGCTCTCGCCCTCCGCGGTGACAACGTCATCTCCCGTGTCCGCACCCTCCTCGGGCCAACGGATTCCAAGGAAGCCGCCGCCGGAACGATCCGCGGCGACTTTGGCGAAAAAGCCGGGGATTCCAAGATGCGCAACATTTGCCACGCTTCTGATAGCCCCGAAGCGGCTGAAGCCGAGCTCAAACGCTTTTTCAACGAGGGCGAAATCTTCGACCTCTAGGTCAAAGCTCCTTCTCTCTTTTTTACTCGAGAGCCGCCCGATCGGGCGGCTTTTTTAACGGAGTGATCACAAATAGAAGGCCCCAAATCACCAATGGGCAGGGAGGACCGGGAATCGAAAAAATTTCACCTTCTTTTCCCTCCTTTCGGGTCCATAAGACTTCTTGAAAGGCGGGGCGCCGGATCAGGGACGAAACGAAAAGGTCAGATCCGCAGTGTGAACAATCTCGCTGACCGGCATACGTCGTGGAGAAGACTTCCCCTCCCAACTTTCGAGGAAGATGATCTCTTTACGTTCGTCGTTATATCCAATAATGACGGAGGCGTGGAGCGGGGAACGCTTTTTCTTCGAAGGGAGAACCTCTTCATGCGGCCGCTCGTAGAGGGCATCACCTTTGTTGGCAAAGTTTCGCGAAACCCTGGTATGGAGTTGATCCCGGGCCTGATTCCATCGGCGCCAGACGATCACGGGCATTCCCGCACGGATGGAGCGACGGACAGTCTCGTGATCGTAGCGGCTGGTGCGGTTGAGATTGAATTTGGCCTCCTTGGCAACGGACCTGTAAAGTCCCAACATATCCGAACCAGCGGCAGATCCGGTATTCTGAAATTTTCCCGCCACCGCAAGCCAGTCTTCGTCGAGGTGAAGCCCAAAATAGCGGGCCACCATGACAAGGGTATTCAGGCCGCAGTATGGCCGGTAGCCCTGCGGGACAACCTCCACTCCGTTTAAGACAAGATCTCCACGCCCGGTTCGGGTCACTTTTTCGGCGAGCGCTTTCAGTCGTTCGCTGACCCCAAGTTTTTCCTCCGAAGTATCGAGCCAGGATTTCACCTCGGTTTCCTTTTTTCGAATGCTCACCCGCAGGAGACGATCGGGAGCATCCAAGAGCGAAATGATCAGTCCGGATTCCTTGTGTTGATACTCGTTAAATTGGGCCCGGAGATCCCGGGTGCGCCCGCGCTTTGCACTCCGGGGACGCTTGTCGACCCCCGTGAGCCGGGACACCAGAGTCTCCGAAGTATCCGCATAGAATTTAGAGAAATCGGCCTTCTTTTGATCGATACGTTGCTGGACTTGAGCAATTGCCTCTTTCCGATCCATCCCCCCGGGAAGCCGTCGATCCAGATACCCAAAAAAGGACCCCGCATCCGCAAAGGTAATCTGAAGTTCCTCAAGGTTTTCATCCCGATGAAGAGCCCGAACGAGCAGAGCATCAACCCCGAACACCTTGGGCCGTGCCATCAGATAGGCAGAACCGGCCCCGGCCACTCCGGCATCAGCCTGCCAGTCACCTGGAAGTGACTGCGAACCATCCCAAGCGCCGGAGGCGAGGAGAACATCCGTCACATCCTGCCCGTTGAGTGGGCTTTCGTGTTGGGCGAGCGCCCCAAGGACGGCGTTGGGGAGGGCCGGGAGCTGGGACGCAACGAGGAAAAAGAAAAGAGCCACTTTCATAAGGGAGAACAAACACCCATGAAAATAGCCCGGCAACGTCTTTTTGAGACGATCTCGAAAGATCTCCTATTCCTTCGTATCGCCTTCTTTTTCCTCCCCACCAGTTTTGGCAGGTGCATCACGGTTGATTCGCTCAAGCATGACTGCAGTCAAATCCATGCCATCCTTGGCATAGGAAAGAATGGGAACGTTGGCTCCGCTGGCTCCGGAACGGTCGAAAATAAAGTCGTATCCCCTGGCCTCACCCACTTCCTGAACCATTTCGATCAATTCGATACGCAAAGCGCTGGACTCCACGTTTGCCTTCTCGGACAGAGCAGCCTGCTTACGCTTGATCCATGCAAACCGCTCATTCTGAAGAGCCTGGGCTTCATTCTGTTTGGATTCAGCCTGACGGAAGAGCTCGTTCTTCTTTTCACGGTTTAGCGAAGGGTCTTCCGCTTGTTTCTGAAGATTGCGGGATTCTTCGGCGAGAACCTTGATCGACTCAATCCGGGTCTCGTTCTTCTTTTGAAACTCTTCCTGATATCCCTTAAAGGATTCCCGGATTTTCTCAAATTTGTAGTAGTCTCCGAGTAGTTTTTGCATGTTGACCGTTCCAATCTTGTCATCCTTGTCCTGGGCAGACAGAGGTGAGGAAAGAAAGGCTGCCAGCAGGAGAGCGGTGAAGAATTTAAATGTTTTCATAATCGTGGTTAAAATTGATGACTCTAAAAAAGGACGTTACTCGGCTGTTTCAACCTTGGGTGCTTCCTCCACCTTCGGAGCGTCTTTGTTCAGCTTTTCCAAGACCGCGTCGGTCAGGTCGATCTTATTCCGCACATAGATCAGGAAAGGCACCTGAGACGTTGTCAGCCCGGAATTGTCGAAGACATAATCGGCATTCTGCGTTGCGGCATGGGCATTCACGGCCTCGATCACATCCGTCCGGATCTGATCCATGATACCGCCCATCTTTTGATTGAGGGCACGGCCACGTCGCTGCAAAAACTCTTCACGCTCGCGCTCCAAGGCAGCAAGAGTTGCCTTGCGGTCGGCAGCGGTTTTGGAGATGGCCTTCTTCTTATCCGCCGAGAGCGAAGGATCGTTGAACTCATTAAAAAGCTTTCGAAGCTCCTCTTTCAGGGCCTGAAGGGCAGAAAGACGCTCCGCATCATCCTTCTTGATATCGGTCTTCTCGACTTCGTCCTCATTCTCGGCGGCCTTGGTCTTATAATAGTTGTTGAGAAGGGTGGTCATGTTGACGGTTGCAACCTTAAGCTCTCCTGCCGAAGCCGAGGTGGCCAAAACGAATGAACACAAGAATAAGGCAATCGTTCGACTGCTGCGCTGGAGAAGGGAGATCTTCATAATCGATGGTTTGTAATCGGGTGGGGGACTTGGATGGGTAAATCTTCTCATTCTCCGGTAAGTTCCTCCAGCTTCTTTTTTAGTTCCTGAAGTTCTTCACGGAGTTTTGGCAGGCGCGCAATCGCTGCCATTTTTCGTTGTTCGCCAGCCATTGGGCGGGCCGGCATTCCCATATAAACGCCGGGCTTGGTGACGCTTTTCATCAGTGCACTTTTTGCCGAGATCACGGTCTCGTCGGCGACCTCAAGGTGACCTGCCAAACCAGACTGGGCTGCCATGGTGACATAGTTGCCAAGTGAGGAGCTCCCGGCCAAACCGCACTGCGCCACCAAGAGGCAGTGCTTGCCGGTTCGAACATTGTGGGCCACCTGGACCAGATTATCAATTTTGGTCCCCTCACCAATGATGGTCTTGCCGAACCGCGCCCGGTCAATACAGCTGTTGGCACCGACCTCGACATCATCCTGAATTTCCACGATTCCAACCTGAGCCACTTTTTGATGGCGACCATTCACCAGCTCAAACCCGTAACCATCGGAGCCTATGACACAACCTGGCTGTAGAATCACTCGATTTCCAAGACTGCACCGTTCGCGCACAATCGACCCGGGATGGAGAAGACAATCTTCGCCAATTTTAACATCACGACCAACGAGACAACCTGCTCCGATGATCGTTCCCCGCCCAATCTGCGCCCCCGCTTCGATCACTGCTCCGGGTGAAACCTGCACGAGCCGGGGATCCAAGGCCGCACTTTCTGCAACGTGGGCCCCAAGAGAAACCCCAGGGATGAAGGAACTGGCTTTCGACTGGAAAAACGCAATGAGCTTGGAAAAAGAGGCCGAAGGATTCGCCACTGTGATCAACCGGCAGTCATCGGGTACCACAAATTCTCCAACTGGAACCAAAACAACTCCGGCCTTCGTCTCAGCCAGTTGTGGTTGATAGCGGGTGTTGCCCAGAAAACTGACATCTTCCGGACCCGCATCATTGAGGGATCCAATTCCCGTATAGACGCTCTCACTACTCTCAGTCGGCTCGATACCGATGAGAGTGTGAAGTTGCTGCCAGCCAAGCGACACCGAGAAAGAAATTCCAGTTAGTGCTTATTGGGCACTTATTCAGCGTCTTTGTTGATCTCTTCGAGAAGAGAATCAGTCAGATCAGTGGTGTCCCGGGCGTGAAGCACGAAAGGAATTCCCTGATTACTGTTTCCGGAGGCATCGAAAATGAAATCGTAATTTCCTTCCTTGGCCCTCTCACTCACGGAGCGCTGAATTGTCACAAGGATGCCTCGCATCTGCTTACGCATCTTTTCACTCAGTGCACGGTTACGACGCTCAAGGAATTCGGTCCGCTCACGCTCTTTTGATTTTCCATCCTGCGAAAGTTCACGGGATTCATCCCCAAGGGCACGGCGCTGTTTCTCGCCAAGTTCCTTATCCACCAGCTGTTCACGGATCTTTTGGAGCTTTGAATCGATCTCGCGGATGCTGGCGAGACGGTTGTTGTTGTCTTTTTGAATGCGGGCACGCTCAATGTTAATATCACGCTGAACTTTGGTCGTCTGATGATACTCGTTGAAGAGCCTCTCCATGCTCACCGTGGCAATCTTGAGACTACTTTGGCCTTGGGCCACGGAAGAGAGAAGGAAAAGGCCAGCTAGGAGAGAAAATATGGGCAGCTTCATGGTAATCGTTTTCGATGGAGGGTTGGTTTCGATGAATTATGGGGGCAGGAGAGTGATCGTCAATGACAGGATGAAACGTTATTCCTTGTCCTTAAGAGCAGGGTTTTCCCGATTCAGCTCGGCAATGACTGTTGCGGTGATGCCAAGAATACCCTTTCCTCCCAAAACCGGAGGAGTCTGATTGGTCGAAGTCCCCGAGGTGTCGAAAACGATGTCATACCCGCTCTTTTCGGCATGAGCCTGCACGAAACGTTGAATTTGCCCGAGAAGCCCTTTCATCGTAATCATCATATCACGGTTGAGGTTGTTATTATTCTGCTTATAGCGGGCTTTCCTTTCCAAGGAGAGACGGTTTCGCTCTTCCGCCATCCTCGCAATCTTCTTGTTAAAGTTGGCGCGTTCTTCTTCCGTCATCTCAACCCCTTCGGCCTTCTCGACCCCCTCTTTGATTTCCTTGTCAGCCATTTTCAGCTGGGATCGAAGCTTACGGTCTGCTTTCTCAATCAGGATTCGCTCCTCAGTGATATCGTTTTCCGTTTTCCGAGTCTTGTAGAACTCCTGAAACACGCGTTGAATATCCACACCAGCTGCCTTGAATTCGCCCCCGTCCTCCTGTGCATGAACGACTTCCGAAAGCCCTAAAAGGACAGTCAGAAGGAGAAGCGGGAAGGAGAGATGATTTTTCATGGCTCTTTTGGGACGAGTCACCAACACTTCCCTAGATGATCACACGCATCCCGGACGTCAACTCTGTAAGGGCCTCGTTGCAAAAATTTCCCCGCCCCCTCGCCCTCGTCCCGACCATGGGAGCACTTCACGATGGTCACCTTTCCCTGATTCGGGAAGCCCGGAAACAAGTCGGATCCGGAGGAACAGTTGTGGTTTCGATCTTCGTCAACCCCATCCAATTCGACCGCGCCAGCGATCTCAGCACCTATCCCCAACCGCTGGCGGAGGATCTCGCACGATGCGAGGCAGAGGGAGTGGAAATCGCTTTCGTCCCGGAAAAAAAAGACCTCTACTATGGTGATCGCTCGATTCTCGTCACTGAATCCCTCCTCTCGAAGCATCTCTGCGGAGCATCCCGGCCCGGGCACTTTGACGGAGTCCTGACCATTGTTCTGAAACTCTTCAATATTTTTCAACCCGAGATCGCGGTTTTTGGAAACAAGGACTTCCAACAACTGGCGATCATTCGACGCATGGTCCGGGATCTCAATCTCCCGGTGCAAATCATCGGCCACCCCACCGTGCGGGAAAATGACGGCCTTGCCCTCTCCTCCCGAAATTCCCGTCTTAGCCCCGGGCAACGAAAGGATGCCCCCCGAATTCGCCGGGCACTTGAAGCGGCCCGTGACCTCAAAGTGAACGGGGAGCAAAAACCCGGAGTTTATCTCGATGCAGCGAGAAGCCATCTCCTGGCCGGGGCACCGGGAGATTTCTCCATCGATTATCTCGAGCTGGTGGACGCCGGGACCTTGCAGCCTGTCGCCAAAGTCAACTGCTCCGCCGTTCTGGCAACAGCTTGCTTCTATGGGAACATCCGGCTGATTGATCATCTCGAAATTCGCAGGTAGAGATTCCTTTTCCCTTCGTCCGTTCAAATCAGCTCGGGAAGAATTTCATTCAGAAAGAAAATTGGTTGGTGCCAAACTCCTCTCCAGGCCTCGAAGGAATCGGGACCGCCACCGGAAAAGGCATCGCTTCGAAGATCATCGGGATCATCGGAAAAAATGCCGGCCCCCATCGAACCGGGAACCGGGGCAAGGGATCAGCCATACCGGTGAAATCCCTCTTGCTCCTGCTGCTGGAAACTCTACCTTTTCACTCATGCGCCTGTTTCTTCTATCTCTCGTGGTCCTCGCTCTCACTTCTTGTGGGTCCAATCAAACAGCCCAGCGTAAACCTGTCCCGCCCCCTGGATCCGACGAACACGGATCCATTCCCTGGAACGATCCCAGTCAGGGACCAAATCCAGGTGGCATGCTTGGAGGAATGATGGAAAGGCGCTAGCTCGCTTCACGTAGCTTTTGAACGTGACCGAGCGCCCCTCTGAAAAACCCATTCACGAACCTTGCGAAGGGTGTGGAGAATTGCTTGATGTCACCAGTTTCAGTCCGTTTGAAACAGCCATCTGCCCCATTTGCTCGGCAGAAACCCACGTAAAAAGGGAGTTTGGCACCTATCGGCTGGATCAGCGCTATGCCATCGGAGGCATGAGCGTGATCTTTGTTGGATGGGATACCACCCTTGATCGCAGGGTCGCCATCAAAGTCCTCAACGAAGAGTATTGTAATGACGAGGTCCGTATTCAGGCCTTCGAAAATGAAGCCCGTCTTACCGCGCAGGTCAGCCATCCCAATGTCGTTAAGGTTTATGCCGTTGGAAGGGCTTATGGAAGATTTTATCTCGTCATGGAGCTTCTCGAAGGCCGCAGCTTTGAGCGCATCATGTCGAAGCGCGGAGCCTTGCCGGAAGACGAAGTCTTGAACATCGCAGTGCAAGTCGCAGCCGGTCTTCGTGCCGCCAAGCAGTCAGGCATGATTCACCGTGACGTGAAGCCGGGAAACATTCTCATCGATAGCGAGGGCCGCGCCCGCCTGGTCGACTTTGGCTTGGCGCTGATCACCCAGGACGGCCGCGCCCAAGCAGAGGAAATCTGGGCAACTCCCTACTATGTGCCTCCCGAGGCACTCGAAAGAGGCATTGAAGATTTCCGAAGCGATATTTACGCCTTCGGAGCCACCCTCTACCACGCTCTTGCCGGACGCCCTGCCTTTGAATCGACGTCAACCTCCAACAGCGTTCTTCGGCGGGTAAAACAAACGATCCCGCGGCTTTGTCAAGTCGCCAGCTGGGTCTCGCCGAATACCGGCGAGGTCATCGACCGCATGATGGCTTACAAGCCCGAACACCGTTGGGGGAGCTACAAGGACGTGATCAAAGCCCTTGAGCAAGCAAAACGTAGCATCGGGAAGGCCGCACCCGCCAGACCGGTTCACAGCGAAGCGCGGAGGAAACGTCGTAAGAGCGGGGTTGGTTTTGGCACGGTATTCTTCCTCACTTTACTTGCTTTCGGAGCAGTCCTCTTCCTCTGGAAGCCCTGGGTAAAACCAACCGACTATCCCGGGGATCATCTGGACCCAATTGTCGATGGCTCTCCAAAGAAAACTTTCAATCCAGTTGGATCAGGAGACGATCAAGCCGCCCAAGCCTGGCAATTCGCACGGAATTTGATTGCGAGTAAGGATTTCGAAAAGGCCGGAGAACGATTCCTTTCCATCTCTGCCAACAACGCTCTCCCCCAATTGAATAGGGCCTGGGCCTCCTTTGAAGCCGGCGTCTCGGCCTCGCTTGCCGGCCGCCCCGGCGATGCCCGAAAGCTTGTGACCCGGACTCTTTCCGATCTCAAGTCCATCAAAAACAACGATCCCATCGTCCTCGAACTCCGTCGCATGGGAAAAATCCTTCAAAGCATCCCCCCTCCTGCTGAAAGTGACATTCCCAAAAGACCCGATTCCATTGCCGGATATCTGGGTGCTTTTGCCCTGGCCCTCAAGCAGTGGGAGCAAGGCCAATGGGAAGCTGCCCTTCCGACCTTTGCGAAGGTCCGCAGCCTCTCCATTCCCCCTGAATACAAGTGGTTCCAGTGCTACCAAACCCTTGCGGATGTCTACCTCGCCGACGGACAAATCCTGGCGGGCCTCAAGGATCTGCCGGAAGCCACTGATGCCAATAGCGCCAGTGAAAACATTGGGAAATTAGCGGATGCCGCCCGGCAACTCAGAACGAAAGGACGGGCTCTATACAATTTACGGGCCCGACAGGCCTACTTTGCCCGCCTTCGCAAAAACTTCCAACAAGGTCCCGTCATTACCGAATCGGCCACCTGGCAAGACATTCGCCCCATCCTGATTAAGCATGGCAAGGCCCTCCATCTGGCCGAAATCACTCCCATTCTCGACGATCCCCCGGTCGACGCCCCCGCTGATGGCGTTTGGGCCTGGATTTATTTGCAGAAAGGAGCCGCCGGATTCATCAAAGAACTTTCCTCTCAAACGGAATGGTCGGCCGAGAAAAACGATGGTTCGGAAATCACTCCCGTTTCTGGAAACGCGAAAGGACTCACCCTCACCACCGGAGAAGTCGTCCCCTGGGCCGACTTGAAGCCGGAGCGCCTCATTGAGGAGCACTACGGGGAAGAATCCGACGAAGTGGCTTTTGCCTGGTTGACAGGAAAAATCGCCCTCGCAGAGGAGTTGGCCGAGAAACTGGCCGAAGAGAACGCTGACTTTCAACGGGACTGGAAGCGGGTGATTGTCGGGGCTTCCCAGTAAAACCCTCTTCCAACCAAGAGCGGACATTGCCCCCGGCAAACCTCATAATCCGAGAGATGAAAAAAGCCTAAACGTGCCCATCGAGCAGCACCTGAAGCTTTTGCTGAAAAGCCATGAGATCAGATTCAGAAGGCTGATAACCTGCCTGATCGGGGTCAATCGAAGGACGACCCATTTCATCGATAAGCCAGACGCCCTTCATGCCATCGCTAAAGGTAACGGCTCCGCTCACCATGGATCCAGGACGGGCAACTTGATCAAGGGTGGCGGTAAGGCCTTCCCCACCCTCCGGAACGGTTTCTGGAGAGGCCGCCGGAGTTGAATCAACCGAAGCCATGTCGGAGTCAGGTTGAAGCTCGGGCTCGGGCTCGGGCTCCTCATCGACGTGGTATTCCAGGTCAAGGTCCAGCGAGAGGAAACGTGTGTCCATGTAGGTCACATTACAGCCGAAGTCATCCTTGAGGCGTTTTTGGACATCCGCCATCTGGGCACCTTCGGCAACCCACCTCCTAATGCTCTCAATCTGAACCCCGCTCAAGTCACTCGCGCTAAACATGAGGGAGAGTTACTGCGGGGGGTGAGGAAACAAAAGCCTCATTTCACGCCCGATTCCACTTCGCCACAAAGTCGTTCATCTGCGCCTCCTGATCTTCGATCGATTTCACCAAGGCAAGCTGTGTCCGGCAACGGTCGAGGTTGTGGCCCTCACGATGGATCTTGAAGTATTTGTCACCTTCAAGATGGTCGGTCAGGAATCGAATCCCCGTCTCCATCGTGATCAACTTGGCCGAGAACGGAAGTAATTCGATCTCCAGAGGAGTGAGGAAATTCTTGGCCGTTTCGAGATAACCTTCAACGATTGCCTCGAACATGGGAAGACGCATTTCGACTTTGGACACGTCCTTCTCATCCTCGGACACCGGGCTGGTGGCACCACGGATCAGATCACCAAAATCATAAAGAGCCAAGCCGGGCATGACCGTGTCGAGATCAATCACACACACCGCTTCGTCAGTCTGAGCATCAATCATGACGTTATTGAGCTTGGTGTCGTTGTGGGTCACACGCTCGACGAGACGCCCGGCCTTGAGGTGATCAAGGAGGACCGCGGTAATCCCTTCCCGGGACGTGATAAAATCGATCTCGTCCTGCACACGGTCGACACGGCGATGAGAGTCTTTAGCAATCGCATCCATCAAGCGGGCATAGCGCGCCGGGGTGTCGTGGAATCCAGGAATAGTCACTGAGACCTTCTCCACCGGCAAATCACTCACCAAATCCTGAAACGCACCAAAGGCCTTGGCCGCCTGATAAGCCTGCCGGGTATTCTCCACCACATCGTAGGTGCAACAACCTTCGATACAGTTGTAGCAACGCCAAATCCCCCCCGAGGCTCCTTCAACACAGTTTTTCCCATCACGGCCGGGATAGAGATTGAGCGTCTGACCACCAAAGTCACGCTTGTGCCGAAAAACCTTCCGGTTGATGTGCCGGGTCACGCGCTCGATGTTTTTCATCACCACGAGCGGTTCGGGGAAAACGTTCTCATTGATCCGCTGAAGAATATAGCGATTCACCTCCCCGTCATCACTGAGATAAGCGGCCAAATAGGTGGTATTGATGTGACCACTTTCGATTTCCTCGCCCTCAACAAAGGTCCCCTCGATTGCAAAGCAGGCCCCAATTTCAGCGATATTTCTAAAGAGCTCCGTCATGACGTCCTTTGTTGATAGTTTGGGATTACTAACAACTCAAGCCAGCATTCCGCTTCCTTTTCACGGGCAAAAAGCGGGAGCCTTGCGGTTGCGAGACGACTCCAGTCCCTTAATTCAACCCGTTTGTCAATGATCGCCCCGAGAACACCTTCCAATTCTCCCTCGTCAAAATACCCTGGATAACCTTCACCCAGTAATCCTTGGTTCCCCTCAATTCGACTGGCAAGGACGGGAACCCCAATCGTCATCGCCTCCAAAATGGCATTTGCTCCTCCTTCAAGAACCGAACTGTTAACGGTGAGAGAACTCTTTGCCAGGAGCCGCAGGGCTTCTTCACGGGGCAGTCCGCCAAACCATCGAAAACGAGGATCCTTTTCCTCCCACATTTCCGCAACCGCCCGGGAAGATTCATCCAGGGCTTCACCGATTTGCCACACTTCCACGTCAGTCCACTCCGGGTGCTTTGCGACTGCTTCAATGGTCAGGAACGGCTTTTTCACCGGGCGGGGATGCCCTACCACCGAGATTGCGAACGGTGGAACTTCCGGCTTTGCCTGAATGTTAATGGGATCAAGACTGTTTGGAATGACCACCGCCTTTTCCCGAACAGACTCGGGCAGGCGTGCGATTGCCGCCTCCTGGACCACCACGATCCGATCCGCTTCCTTAAGCGCCCGGACCCCCACTTCGGAACCTCCCGGAAGGCTCTCGTAAAGATCCGTCCCCGTGATCAAGACGATCACATATCCATTCGGAATCTTGGCCCGGTAATCAAATACCGCGGGCGCCCCCTTCACGGCATGAAGGGAAATCAAAACATCCGCAGGAAGGCCGTCATAGAGATGAGAACTGCGGGCATCAATGCCACTGTCTCGCAAAATACCAACGATCCGATTGGTCGTGACGCTATTCCCCTTTAGCTCGGTGAGGGGGTAGGGAGAAGCCACACAAACTTTCATGACGGCACCACCTCGTAGCCCTCACGACCATCCTTGACGACCCAGCCTTTTTGGGCGAGTTCATCACGATAGCGGTCGGATGCTTCCCAGTCCTTGGCTTGTCGTGCCTCCCATCGCAACTTTGCCAACCCGATAATATCGTCGGGCACTTCAATTCCTTCCGGTTCCGGCAAGACCAGGCCAAGGGCGGCAAGTATGGTAAAAAAGCCCCGCCAATCGGCCTCGCTCGAAGCCTTCTTGAGATTCCCAAAAAGCTCACCAAGGGCCGCCGCCGTATTCAAGTCGTCATTGAGTTTTTCAAATGCTCCCGCAAAAACTCCAAGATCGCCTCCTTTCGCGAGCTCGCGATACCCCGGAGCCGACTGTCCGGCAGCGGCTTTTGCCAACTTGCCCAATGCCTCTCTCGCCGCGTGGAGCGATTCCATGGTAAAGTTCATTTGCTTCCGGTAGTTCGCGCCGATCAACACGTAACGGACTTCCATCGCGGACCAACCCTCTTCAACGAGGTCTCCCAGAGTGTAGAGCGTTCCGCTCGATTTCGCCATTTTCTTCCCGTTCACGAGAAGGTGGGTGGAGTGAAACCAATGACGCGCAAACTCTCCGCCGCAGGAGCATTTCGACTGCGCCAATTCATTTTCGTGGTGGGGAAAAACCAGATCCTCTCCTCCGCTATGCAGATCAAAGGTCTTACCCAGGTATTTTAGAATCATCGCCGAACACTCCAAATGCCACCCAGGTCTCCCCTGCCCCCATGGGCTCTCCCAAAAATTCCCTCCATCCTCGTCCCGGCGGGCCTTCCACAAAACAAAATCAGCCACGTTGTCCTTCTCATATTCGTCGGAGTTCGCACGCTCATTCTGCGTCTTCCCAAGATCGAGTTCCCGGGTATCCAGGCGCGACAACTTCCCGTAATCAGCAAAGGAGGAAATCTTAAAATAGACCGAGCCGTCGTCCGAAGCATAGGCGTGCCCCTTTTCGACCAGCTCCGCAATCATCGTGATTTGTTCCGGGACATGCTCCACCGCGCTCGGCTCAATATGCGGCTTCAAGCAATTCAAGGACTCGCAGTCTTCATGAAACTTGTCCCGCCACTGTGCCGTAAAATCCGACAAGGTCCGTCCCGCAGCCACCGAATCACGGATCGTTTTATCATCCACATCGGTGATATTTCGAACGTGCTTGGTCTTCATCCCGCCAAGCTCCAAAACGCGACGCAGAACATCCTGCACCACAAAGGTCCGGAAGTTGCCAATATGTGAGGGCCCGTAAACGGTCGGCCCACAGCAATAAAACCGGAACGATTTCCCATCAACCGGCTCCAGTGGAACGACCTTGCGCGTCAGTGTATCAAACAACCTCACGCGCGCAGCATTACCAGCCCCGCCGCTGCGGGCAAACGAATTTCCCAAGATTGCGTTAACGACCTTTTCTGGCACAATAGACTCATGAGCAAACGCACCCGAATGATCCTCACCGGCGTCATTCCCATCCTTGGGGTCTCGGCCGTCCTGATCGGCGTCGGACTCGGCGGAAAATTACCCGGTTTCGCAGGAGAGCTTTTCCGCAAAATCACGGGCTTCATGTTCACTCCGGTTTTTATGGAACTCACCTTTGCCTTCCTCGGACTCATCGCCGTTTTTTGGATCAACTCCATCCGGCTTCAAAGGGAAGGCGACGAATACGTTTCACTTGAAATCGAAAACGATCAAGACGAGCCCAAATTATGAATCTCTCCGAACTTCGCGAAAACTACACCCATGGTGGCATTAGCAAGGCCGATTTTTCCTCAAATCCGTTTGCGCAGCTTGCCGAGTGGCTTCAATTGGCCCGCGACCAGAAGATCAAGGACTCAAACGCCATGACCGTCGCGACCGCCAACAAGGAAGGCCTCGTCACCTCCCGCACCCTTCTCCTCAAGGGCATCGTCGATGAAAAACTCCAGTTTTTCACCAACTACAACTCTCAAAAAGCCCGCGACCTCGCCGAAAACCCCCACGCTTCCATGACCATTCTTTGGAAGGAACTCGAACGCCAAATCTGTATCCGCGGCACCGTCAAAAAAACCTCCCGCGGGATCTCCGAGGAATACTTCAAGACCCGCCCCTACGATTCCCAAATCGGAGCGTGGGTATCTGAAAGCCAATCGGCAGGCATTGCGAATCGTGCCTCCCTCGAATCTCGAAAAGCAGAATTCGAAGCGCAATTCCCCAATAAAAACGAAGTTCCCTGTCCCGATTTCTGGGGCGGCTATGAACTCACGCCCACCCACATCGAGTTCTGGCAGGGCCGCGAAGGCCGACTCCATGACCGCTTGTGCTACCTCTCCTCCGAAACCGGCTGGACTCTCGATCGCCTCAGCCCGTGATCATTTTTTAAGCGAATCCCGCCAGGCCTTCGCCTCTTCCTGCTCACGCGAGTGCCACGACCGAAAAACGAGATCGATCACCTCTTCCCACCGCCCGAGGCAATTGTTCGGACAAAAACGCACGCTCGGCTTTCCTCCGTTCCTCTCCCGAGAGACCAGTCAGATGAGCCGTCGCTCCCTGCCAATCCTGATAAAACCAACCCGCCATCGCATAATTCCAAAGATCCTGTTTTGCATGCGTTTCAGGAAGGCTTTCCACCTTATCCACCAGCACCTTCCCCACCGCGAAGTTAAAGGATCAGTGAATCTCCCCATCAAAACCCGATTCATGCCACCACCCCGGACTGATAATCTCGTCCAAATACCTCCCCTACAATTCCTCCACACTCTTCACCGCTTGAATCAATCCCGCCATCGATACCCACTCCGGATCAGGCTCCGCGTCCTCCTTGCTGGACCACACCTTCCCAGGACTCCGATCACTCAAGCCTTCATCCTCTCTTTGCGATCCCGGCGTTTCCTCCTTCCGATCCCAGCCCAGTAAAGCCCCACAGATCAGAGCCAGGATTGCAATCCACAAAATCTTCATCTGGTCAGACTGACCTCATCGCGACCCACCCGCAACATCCTCTTTATAAAGGAAGTTCCCATCTCTAACCAATAAGATTTGCAAGGACTTTCCCATGCACATCGGTGAGCCTGCGGTCGATGCTGTCTTTTCGAAACGTTAATTTTTTATGATCGATTCCCAGCAAGTGGAGAATAGTCGCGTGGATATCATAGACCTCGGTGGGATTCCTGCGATCCGCCGGCTTGTATCCAAACTCATCACTCTCACCAGAAGTCACTCCTCCTTTGATCCCACCACCGGCAAGCCAGTTTGTAAAAACGAAGGGATTATGATCCCGCCCTTTCGTCCCCTGGGTTGAAGGCATCCTGCCAAATTCTGTCGTCCACAAAATGATGGTATCCTCCAACATCCCGCGCTGCTTCAAATCCTTGATCAAGGCGGCTGCACCGATTGCCATCCCACGCGAAAGCGGTCCGTGCTCGCGTTCGATATCCTCGTGACTGTCCCAGTTCCGTCTCGGAAATCCGTTATCATTCCCCGACCAAATTTGCACAAATTTCACTCCTCGCTCCAAGAGACGGCGCGCCGACAAACACTTCCTTCCAAAGTAATCTGCTTCCTCTTTCCAATTGATCTCCTTCGGCCAACTCGTGCCATCGGGCGAAAGCCCGTACATCTCCCGGATGTAACCCGGCTCCTTCGAAAGATCCAAAGCCTCCGGAGCGGCCATCTGCATTCTAGCCGCCAGTTCATAACTTTGAATTCGAGCCTCCAGCCGGGAGTCACCTCCCCTCTGCGAGGCATATTTCCCGTTGAGTTTGGTGAGAAGATCAACGGCATCACGCTCCGTTCCCGAATTCAAAAACTTGGCACTTTTTGGCGGAAAGAGATGAGTCACCGGCTCTGGAGTTCCCGGGCGAATGATCGTCCCCTGATTCACCGCTGGAAGAAATGACGAGCTCCAGTTCTTCGGCCCGTTCGAGGCAAACCCCCGCCGGTCGGGCAAGACGACAAAGGTCGGCAAATTTTCGTTCATGCTCCCCAGTCCGTAACTCACCCACGACCCCATCCCCGGAAATCCCGGACGATCAAATCCCGTCGCTTGTAGATAGGTCGCCTGACTGTGCACCCCCGTTGTCCCCACCATGTTGTGCACGAAGGCCATTTCATCGACAACCTCGCCGAGGGGAGCCACTGTCTCCCCCAAAAGTTTTCCGCAACCACCATGACGGGAAAACTCCCACACCGGTTTCTTCCACGGCCCAAGCCCGTTCTGAAACGCTTCGACATGCTCTCCGAAATCCGACTTCTCTCCGTGCCGCTTCACCAACTCGGGTTTGAAATCAAAAAGATCCAGATGGCTCGCGGCCCCTCCCATGAAAAGCTGGATCACCCGCTTGGCCTTGGGACGGTGGTGGGGTTCTCCAAGAATGCCCTCTGCCCTGAGATTCTCTCCGAGCATCGAGGCCAGGGCAATCCCTCCCAATCCTCCTCCGGAACGGCACAAAAAATCACGTCGCGATTCCATCTCAATCGACATAGCTAAATTCACTCAAATTAAAAACCACCCGGCACATCGCCGCGATCCCGTGGTCGGCAAGATACTTCCCCAAGAGTTTCTCTTCCTCATCCGTCGCCGCCCTTCCAAGCGCCAACGCGATCACTTTCCCAACCACATCTTCTTCACCCTCCACCCGTTTCGCAAAGTTCTCTGCCATGCGAATCATGAAGGCATTGTTCAACATCGCGAGCGCCTGCAACGAAGTCGTGGTGTCCCCTCGTTTCTCCACCAAAAGCGACGGATCGGCACAATCCAAGGCTTCCATAAAAGGCTGGGGTTGGGAGCGAACCAAAAAACGATAAACCGACCTGCGATGAGTCGAAACATCATCCGGATCAGCCTTGTGATATTGATAGTGCGGAGAGTGTTCGGGCCTCTCGATCACAAAGTCCCGGAACGAGGGACCACCCATTTTAAAATTCATCATTCCCGAGACCAACAGGACGGTATCTCGAACCGCTTCCGCTTCCAGACGCCTTCGGTTCTGCCTCCAGAAAAAACGGTTGAATGCATCGGTCTGCTCATTCTTCTCATCGCCCACCGAACTCTGACGATAAGTCTCGCTGGTGAGAATCAGACGATGCAAGCCCTTCATCGACCCACCTCCATCTCGAAACTCCACCGCCAACCAATCAAGCAAGTCAGGATGAGAGGGTTTCTCCCCAATCCTTCCAAAATCACTCGGAGTAGCCACCAACCCTTGGCCAAAATGCGTCTGCCACACCCGGTTCACGATACTCCGCCAGGTCAGCTTGTTTTCCGGATGGACAATCCACTCCGCCAAGGCAACGCGACGGTCACCCTCGGAATGATCCTCATCCAATTCAAATCGCGCCGTTCCTGGAACGATACCCGGCACCGTTCCCGGCACCACGAGTTCACCGGGTTGCGTCACCGAGCCACGGTCCAGCACCCGAATTTCACGAGGCTTTCCCCCGACCCCACCCCGTCCTTTAAAATTCCCGCTCCCGTGATGAACCGTTCCTGCAAAAGATTTCCGGGGCCGGGGCAGCTCTGAAATCAACCGATCCACCTTTCCTAAATCCTCTTCCAGGGCAGTCCGTCGCACCAAAGAATCTCCCGCGACTTTCCCCAGTATTTTCTCAAGACGCAGCTCCAGGTCTCCCGCCGACTTCGTCGCGCCTTTCCCCGAAACTCCATCAACAAGATTGGCTCGCCCCCATCGTGGCATTGCTTGAATCGAGTCGAGCGAGGACACCTTCATGCCAGCCCTTTTCTGGCCTTTTGAAATGACTTCCATTTCCGACAGAGCAAAAATCCAGTCCTCACTCATGGGCTGTCCCGCGTGTCGGCGACTCCATAATTTGGTCGCAACCACCCTGACATATCGTCCCTTCGCCTCCTCACTCTTGACTACAAACGCTCCCGCTCCGGGACGCTTCACATCCGCTTCGGTAAAATCTCCAATCACCACCTTTGCTGAAAAATCACCTTGGTCCGAAACCTCGACCCGGAAGCGATGAGGAAAGCCAAAATCTTCAAAGCCATACTCGCTTGCTCCAAAAAGCCTCACCTCATCAACCAAAACGCTTTCTCCCAAATCAACCTGCACCCACTTCACCACGTCTTGCGAGGCTGCAACTTCGCTATGATAGCCGAAGCGATTCGAACGGCCATTAACCACATCCGCCAACTCATTTTCCAGCTCCCTGATTTCATCCGTTTTGGCTTTCTCGATCGCCTTCGAAACTTCGTCAATTCGCCCCTTCAATTCCCTTCGCTCATCTTTCAACGACTTCCGTGTCTCCGCCACTTTCGGATCGAGATCGTATTCCCGATCCGCCCGATCCAAGGCCGCAAAAACCGCCTGAAGGGAATAGTAGTCCTTCATGGTCACCGGATCCACCTTGTGATCATGGCACTGGGCACACTGAACGGTCAGAGAGCAAAAGGTATTCATCGTCACCGTCACCATGTCATCGCGGTCCAAATGTCGGGCAACCTTCCCATCAATCTTTTCCTCCGGCACTTCCGCATGGCCAATAAAATCCCACGGCCCCGACGACAAGAAACCGGGTGCCACCATTCCATCTTCTGATCCGGGCCACAAAACATCTCCCGCCACCTGCTCTCTCACAAAGCGGGCATACGGCTTATCCTCATTGAACGAGCGGATGAGGTAGTCCCGGTAAGGCCACGCATTCTCCCTCGGTTTGTCTTTGTCATAGCCGTGGGATTCCCCGAAATGCACCACATCCATCCAATGCCGGGCCCATCGCTCCCCATACCTGGGTGAATCCAAAAGCTCATCAACCAAGTCACGATAGGCTTCCGGTCTCTCGTCTCGAACGAAAACCTCAACCCTCTCCTGCTCCAAGGGCATCCCCCATAAATTATAAGCCAACCGCCTTGCCAAGGTCCTTCGGTCCGCTTCCTTCCCGGGCTCAAGCCCCAGCTCACGCTGCTCCGCCCGCACAAAACGATCGATCACATTCTCTTCTGTCCCCGCTGGCAATGATGGCCGTTTCAGGTCTCTCATCGACCACCAAACACCCTCATCGGCTCCAACCCATAACCAGGTCAGCAACCAAATGAATCCCGCATTTTTCACAACAGACATCCTAAGGGTTATCTACAGCCAACCCAAGCCTCCAGTTCCCAACTTCGAACCTTGGAAAAAAGAAAAGCCCCCGATGTCTCCATCGAGGGCTTTAAAAAGAGTGGTGGCTCATCCCGGAATCGAACCAGGGACACAGGGATTTTCAATCCCCTGCTCTACCAACTGAGCTAATGAGCCATACAGCTTTAACTGCGGGCGGGTGATAAAGTCGGTAGCGGGACTTGGCAATAGAAAACAACTTCCTTTTCCCCACTTTTTTCAATGCCCCATCTCAAGCAATTCTCCAAACCGGGGAAGAACATGGAGGTAAAGTGAGTTTTTTCCCCCCCGCGAGAGCTGACTCGCCACCAACCCCTCGGGGTCATCGGAATCCGCCGGCCCACTGAGCTCCACGCAATGACCATCGGCACAAACCGACTGGCAAAGGTGGGAATTTCCCTTCTCCCGACTAATCCGAACCTCGCACCCGGGAGCAGACATCGAAAGCTCCGCCAAAGGCGCGGCATCCTCATCCCATTCCAGATTGATCGAGATCTGGTTTCCTTCCCTGGAAGTGGCCGTCCACTCACTTCCCTGACCCGATTCCACTTTCCAGCCAGCTCGGGTGATCACCCATGCGAGAAGCAAAAGCGCCGCCATTCGATGATCGGGGTGGGCCTTGACCATCACCTTTTCAATATGCGGAAAGGCCTGTTGAGCCCTCGGATCATCAAACAATCTCGCCACCGCCAGACGGTAAAAATAACTCCGGGTCCACGATAAATCCTGGGTCACCATCTCACCCTTGGTATCCTCCCGCGCTTCGATGAGCTGTTGAAAATTTGCCTTTGGATCGCTCCAGGTCGCACTGTCAAATATCAGCCGATCAAGAAGCCGGTAAAGCCGCTCTTCAAAGAGATCGGAAAATTCCCCCTGCCACCAAAAGACCAGCGGTAAATCGCTGTTGAGATGCGCAAAAACCGTATTACGTAACCGCCCCATTGAGTAGCCGCTCAGCAAAAAGGAAATCTGCTCCGAGCAGATCGACTTCTTGCCATGAGCCAAATGACAATGCGCGGTAATCCAAGCTTGCAGCGATGATTTCTCCGCTCCCCGGTCCATCGCGATCAATACCGCACGACAGGCATGCTCCCGCGTCAGCTCCTGAATCGTCTCCGAATTCTTAACGAGCTGTGTCGGATCCTCGGTATAAACGAGAAAGTTCATCAACGAAGCATTCGTGCTCGCCTCATCGGCTTCCCAGAGCTTCTTAAGCTGTCCGTCGATCGCGCCGACTTCGACCGGCATCCCCAGCCCTTCTGTGGAAATCACGTCACTCATTTAAAGCCTCCTCCAGGTGCGCCCGTCCTTTGCGAGCAATTCATCGGCCTCACGGGGACCCCACGATCCCGCCGGAAACTCAGCCATCGGCGGAGGGGTGTCACTCTCATGCCAGGCGTTCTCAATATTATCGATAAAGCGCCAGGCCTCCTCCACTTCATCGCGACGAGCAAACAAGGTGGCATCACCCGCCATGGCATCGAGAAGGAGTCGTTCATAGGCCTCGGGACTACTGTTTCCAAAACTACTCGCGTAGTGGAAGTCCATCTTCACCGGTTCCATCCGGAGGGTGGTGCCCGGCAGCTTCGAATTCATCCGCAGGGAAATCCCCTCGTCCGGCTGAATCCGAATCACCAGGACATTCCCTGCTGGAACGCCTCCCGGCATGGCATTAAAAAGTACGCTCGGGGTTTCTTTGAAGTGAATGGAAATCTCGGTCGCCTTCTTGGGCAGTCGCTTGCCCATCCGGACATAAAAAGGAACTCCGCTCCATCGCCAGGTATCAATCATGCAGCGCAAAGCAACATAGGCCTCGGTCTCCGACTCCGGATTGACCCGATCCTCCTCGCGGTATCCGGGAACTTCTTCGCCATTGATGTTTCCCGCGAGATACTGGCCACGAACGACATTTTCCGCAACCAACCCGGGCGTGTCCCACTGACGCAACGAACGGATCACCTTCACCTTCTCGTCGCGCACACCATCGGCAGTCAAATCCGTTGGAGGCTCCATCGCCACCAAGCTCAAAAGCTGCAGCAAGTGGTTTTGCACCATGTCGCGCAGCGCTCCCGCCTTGTCGTAATATCCCCCACGACCACCCTCCATACCCAAATGCTCGGAACAGGTAATTTGCACATGATCAATGTGCTCCTTATTCCACATCGGCTCAAAAATGGCATTCGCAAATCGCAACACCATGATGTTCTGCGCCGTCTCTTTTCCAAGGTAATGATCGATTCGATAGGTGTCCTTTTCCTGAAAGGTCCCATTGACCACTTCATTCAAATGCTGGGCCGTTGCCAGTGTCGTTCCAAAGGGCTTCTCCACAATCACCCGTGACCAGCATCCCTCGCAATCAGGTCGACCCTGGCTCAATCCTGCCTTTTTTAAGTTCAGTAAAATGTCGTCAAAAAACTCCGGGGCACTTGCGATATAGAAAAGCCGGTTCCCCTTCCCTCCCCGTTCCCGATCGATCTCATCAAGCCGTTCCGCCAAGCGATGATAGCCATCTTCATCCTGAAACTCGCTTTGATGGTAATGGATGGTCGCGGCCAGGCTTTCCCAAATCTCATCATCGTGCCCCGTCCGCGACACCTTTCGGTTCAGCTTCTCCAGTCCCTCACGGAAAAATTCATCGCTCCAATCCCGGCGGGCAAAACCCAGAATCTGCACCCCCGCCGGCAATTCCCCGTCGACCGCCAAATTATACAGGGCAGGAATCAGTTTCCGGTGAGTCAAATCACCGGTTGCACCAAAAATGACAACGCTACACGCCTCGGCAAGATTGCGAGACACGAGATCCTCGCGAAATGGATTACTCACACGCCCTTCTCACACAGGAAATCCCCACTTTCAACCCCCGACAGGTCCCGTATTCAAAAATCGCATTCATCTCCCATCCCAATTATGCCTCGGATACCTCCCGGCCAGATCCTTCTTCATCTGCGCAAATCCCCTCTCCCAAAATCCCGGCAAATCACTCGTCACCTGCCACGGTCTCCGATTCGGACCCAAAATCTTCACCACCAAAGGGTGGCCATTGGCAATCACCGGGGTTTCTTCCACGCCATAAAGCCGCTGCACTTTTTCCTCAAACCACGGTTCGCTCCCCACTTCATAAAGCACCCGCGTGTTCACGCCGTTCGACAACGTGATTTTCTCCGGCGCAAAAGATTCAAGCGCCTGTTGCTGCGGAGCCGAAAGCCACTGGCCCAGCGTCCGCCACGGATCCCGGTCCCTGACCTCTTTAAACGTCGTCGCTCCCGCGCAAATCTGCGCAATCGCCGACTCGCGATCGTCGGCATCAAATCCCGCAAGCTGCAATTCAGGCATCGCCATGCTCAGAAAATCCAGCCGTGCAATCCAGCGCTCCACTTTTGCGTCCCATTTTTTCAAGGCCAATTCGCCCGCAATCACCCGCTGCGCCAACAACTCGCCTGCCAAGTCCGGATCAACCTCCCCGCCTCGCTTTTCCTCCAACACCAGGCCTCGAAACGTCCGCTGCTTCACCGCCACCACCCGTCGGGCAATCTCATCAAAAACAACATTCTCACCGTGCTCAACCTCATCGGGAGCAATCCAGGCTTCATCGATCTCGACGCAACGCGAAAGCGTCACCGCCCGCTCCCGCCCCTCCACTTCAATGATCTCCGCCGCCAGAAAAAGAGGCGACTGTTTCACCACCGACTTGGAATGCAGCTTCCCCTTTCGGCCACCCACCACGTGACACACCACGCTCCCCTGATCCCGCCTCACCGCCAGCCGATCCCCAAACGCGACCAACATCGCCTTCGCGCAGGCTTCCCCGCGCTGCCGAAAATCCGGTTCCTTGATCTGCGCGCCTCTCTTCTGCATCAGCCGGCCAATCTGTTGAAAATTCTTCCACGTCTCCCTCGCCCCCCGTGCCAACACCCCCAGCGCATCACAATCACGCGGGCGAAAATCCGCCGCCTTCGCGGACATCATTGCCAGCCATTCGGCCGCAAAATCATTCTTCCATCCCGGTTCTCCCTCCAAATACTCCGCCCATTTCGTCCCCCGGTCTCCTTTCTTAAAAAGCCCCTCGCCCTGCACCGCCGCTGCCACGAAGAGCACTTCACCCAGACAATCCCGCCCGTGAAGTACGAGAGAAGACAAACGCGGATGCATTGGCAACCGCGCCATCTCTTCTCCCAACTTTGTCAATTTCCCATCCGGCTCCAGAGCCCCCAGCCACTTCAGCAAATCCTCCGCTTCCTTCCGTCTCGTCGCTTCCGGAGCATCGAGCCATCGAAAATCCTCCACCCGCTCAACCCCCAGCTGTTTTAGAAACAACACCGCTTCCGCCAAATCAACCCGCCGAACCTCGGGCACTTCAAACTCCAACCGCCCGCGATGATCGTTCTCGCTCCACAAGCGGACACACTTCCCCGGCCCGGTCCGCCCCGCACGGCCCGCCCGCTGCTCCGCCGCCGCCCGCGCGATCTTCTCAATCCTCAGGGAATCAAACCCGCGCGAGACATCATAGCTAGACTGGCGAACCAGCCCCGAATCCACCACCACCTTCACCCCCTCAATTGTCACCGAGGTCTCGGCCACATTCGTCGAAAGAATGACCCGCTTCGATTGATCCGCTCGAAGCGCCGCCTGCTGCGCCGCCGGACTCAATGCCGAATAAAGTGGCAAAATCTCCCACCCGTTCATTGCCGGGGCATTTTCCAGCAGCGACTGCGATTTCCGGATTTCATGCATCCCCGGCAAGAAAACCAGAATGCGGTCACCCGGTTCCAATTCCTTTGCCTCCGCCTTCACCGCCGCCGCGACCCGATCCCACACCTCCTCATGCCGATTCATCCCTCGACGCCCCACCGGCCCCTCTGCCCGATGCACCACCTCCACCGGAAAAAGCCTCCCGCCTGCTTCGACCAGCTCACAAGGCTCAAGATAATCCTTCAAGCCACCTGTCTCCAGAGTGGCCGACATCACCACCACCCGGAGGTCGGGCCGGATACTCTCCTGCAAATCCAGGACTCTCGCCAACGACAGGTCCGAGGAAAGCCTCCGCTCGTGAAATTCATCAAAAATCACCGCTCCCACCCCTGTTAATTCCGGGTCATCGAGCAGCATCCGTTGTAAAACTCCGTCCGTTACAAACAAAATCTCGGTCTCCGGACCCGATTTACTCTCAAATCGAATGGCATAGCCCACTCTTTTTCCAAGGGACGTTCCCATCTGCCGCGCCACAAAATCAGCCAGCAATCGTGCCGCGATCCGACGGGGCTGCACCACGATCACCCGCCCGTCGACTTCCGCCCGAACCATTGCTGGCACGGTAGTTGACTTACCCGAACCAGTGGGAGCTTTTAACAAAAGCCGACCCTGATCCCCTCTCACCGCCGCCCGGATTTCCCGTTCAACGTCATGCACCGGTAACTTCACAAACGCAGAAAAACACCCCACCCGACGATTCGCACGCCAGATTTCCTGAAATGTCACCTCCACCCTTGACGTTTCGTCTCTTGCTTACCAAACCAATCCCTCATACTTTTCGACATGAACTTGACTCTCGCATTTCTCGGCACTCTTGGCACCCAAGAGATGGTCCTTATTTTCCTCATCCTCCTTCTCCTCTTCGGAGCCAAAAAGCTCCCCCAGCTCGCCCGCGGTATCGGCAAGAGCGTCGGTGAGTTCCGCAAAGCCCGTGAAGAATTCGAAGACGAAATTCGGAAGGGCGGAGAAGAGCTTGATGTCGAAGAGGCCAAGGGCAAGGAAGCCCGCAAGGACAAGTCCGAAGATTCATGAGATCCCTCAAAAAACACTTTTTCAAAAACGCTTCGCGAATCCTTCTCGGAGCGTTTTTTCTGGGCACCTCCTGCAAGGACGAGCAAAAGCCCGATCCCGCGCCTGAGAAGCAAAAGCCAGCCGAAGCGGCCGCACTTGCACCCGCACTTGCACCCAGGGACACGCCCAAGCCTCCCGAAAAAAAGCCTGAAGCAACCAAATCAAACGGGATCCGCTTCATGTCCTACAACATCGAGAACTACCTCACCATGACGAGGTACAAAAAGGGCGGCGTCAAAGAACTCACGTCAAAGGACCCGGAAGAAATCAAAGCCCTCGTCGAAATCATTGTCAGCGAAAAGCCCGACATCCTCGGCATCTGCGAAATCGGCACTCCCGAAGACCTCAAAGACCTTCAAACCCGCCTCAAGAATGCCGGCCTCGACCTGCCACACACCGTCCACGCCGGCGGAAGCGATACCACCCGCCGCCTCGCCATCCTCTCGGCCCACCCCATCACCGCCAACAACTCCCGGGACCACCTCCCTTTCCAGATCGATGGTCGCGAGCGCCTCATGGGACGGGGCATTCTCGATGCCACCATCGAACTCCCCAACGGACCCACTCACTTCATCGGTCTCCATCTCAAGTCAAAACGCGAAACGGAAGACTTCGACCAGGCCGAAATCCGCCTGCATGAAGCACGCCTCGCTCGCGCCCATTGTGACGCCATCCTCGCCAAAGACGCAAATGCCCGCATCGTTCTCTATGGCGACATGAACGACACCCGCAAAACACCTCCTCTCGCCGCTCTCATGGGGAAATATCAATCCAAGGATTACATCGGTGACGTCTTTGCCAAAGACTCCCGTGGCGACCTTTGGACCCACTTTTGGTCCTACCAGCAGCAATACTCACGCTTCGACTGGGTCCTCGTTTCCCGCGCCGTTTACCCCGAGGTCAGCAAAGAGCATTCCTACATTGCCGACCCCGCCAACTGGAACGATGCCTCGGACCACCGCGCCGTCGTGGTCACTTTCGGAGAGTAGCAGGTTTTCCCTACTTCCCCCCGATCCAGGCCACCGCTCCCGGCACGATCTTCCGCCAGACACTCGCCCGCACCAGTTTCGCCAAGGTCTCACCTTCCGATTTTCTCGGGACCAGCGGAGTTTCCTCCAGCATCTCCGCTACCGCACTCGCCGCGGCCCGTTCCACCGGCAGGGTGAGCCACAAAAAGATCGTCGCCAACCCCAGTGACGCCGCAATAATTCCAATTGCCATCCCCGGTGTGATCGCCCTCACTGCAATCGCGAAGAACATCACAATGGTCGTAAACGCAGGCATCGCCGACCCGAATTTCACCGCCCAGGTCCGCCAACCGACCACCTTCTCCTGCTGCCGGGCCATCAAAACCAACCCCGCCAATAATCCCGCCTCCGCCACATCGCGGGCCCGCTTGGACTCCGCCAATCCCGGAGGAAGAACCAATCTCCCAGGCCCCAGCACCATGAAGGGACGCTTTTTAACCTGAAGACTCACCGATTCCGCCTTCCCCTTCCTGAGCACCCGCTCAACCAATTCCTGCCCCGAAAGTGACACCTCGGCATCTCCTTCCTTTCGCAAGATGCCACTGCTCATAAACTTCCGGACGAGAAATGATCCCAGCACCGGCAACAGACCTAAAAGAAGAAGAAATTTCATGAAATTTGATTTCCAATACCCTCACCCCTAATCTCTGACTTTTGAATTTCCTTTTTCACCTTTTCCTCCAGACTCCGCCCCACACCTAAGAAACTCTCGTCATGTCAGAAGAAAACGAAGACCATCAGTCCCAGTCAGCCACCGTCACTCCGGCCTCCAATCAGAATCTCATCATTGGAATCGTCATGGGTGCCGTGGTCCTCCTCCTTCTCCTTCTCGTCATCAGCCAACAGATGAACAAGGACCCGGAACCTGCCGGGAACAAGGAAATCGCGGCTCTTAAAAAGGAGCTCGATGATCGCAAGAGCCGCAATGAAGCCCTCCGCTATGCCAGCATCCCCGGAGTTGGCCAAGGACCCGAAGCTCTTGCCAACCAGATCAAATCCGACACCGAAGCCCTCGCCCGGCTTGTCAATGCCTCCGCCAGTGACGCTGCCATGCTCCAAACGGCCCAGGAAAATGCCCGCCTCCTTGGCAACCGCGTCACCGACCTCGAAGGCCAGCTTCGCCAGGCC